>JAURLM010000214.1 GCA_030831265.1 Chloroflexota bacterium | reverse complement strand
TCGAACCCCCCCCCGTGAAAACGATGCGCTCCAGCGGGAGGTCTCGCAGGTGCTCTGACTCCAGCTTGAGCAGAACCATCCTGAACAGTTCCTGGGCCCGGTCACGCAGCACCTGGCCAACCTCGCGCTTGGTGATGAGCAGTGGATCCGGCATGTTGACTGGCTTGATTGAAACCTGTTCCTTCATCGAAGCCGAATCAGGTGAGCAGGTGCCCTTCTCTACCTTCAGCCGTTCAGCATCCTCGAATTCAAGCGAGAAGGCGATCGAAAGGTCGTTGGTGAAGTGATGACCGCCAACCGGGATAGCTGCGGTGTGAATAATGGAACCTTCGTGGAATACAGACATGTCTGTCGTGCCGCCGCCAACGTCGATGAGGACAACACCGTCTTCACGTTCGTCGGAAGTCAGGACTGCCTCACCGGTGGACAGAGATTCCACAACGAGGTTCATTGGCTCTACGCCTGCCCGGCGAACCGCATCCTGGATTGAGAAGATGTGGTCATTGGAGCCGGTTAGAACGACGCTTTCGATGTGCAGTTCAGATGAGTGCATGCCAAGTGGGTTGCGGACGCCGTGAATGCCATCAAGCGAGTAGCTGCGAGGGATCACGTGCAGAAGCCTGCGGTCACCCGTGATCTCCATCTTGGATGCTGTACGCAACGCTGCGGTGATGTCGGTTTCGGTGACGGCACGAACACCGGGGTCACGCGGTACGTTGTTCCAGCGGTGGGTGGATGAAAGCTGAGTGCCGGTCAGGCCGATGTACGCCCGTGAAATCGCCACACCGGAATCTGACGCTGCACGGGTGATCGCTTCCCTGACAGACTCGGTCACCGCAGCCGCGTCATTAACCGTTCCTCGGACCATTCCCCGGTTTGGCGCAACGCCAATACCCAGCAATTCGACGCGACGGTCCTGCCTCTTGCGAGTCAGTATGGCACACACCTTGGTGGTGCCAATATCTATCGCGGCCCTGTAGTCATCCTGTAGCATGCCGCTCTCCCTGCTTATTCTTGGCCCGACTGTGTCGAGCCCTTGTTGCTTCCAACCCTGTTACGTTCCCGGCGTTTACTGGCCGGTCACCCGCTGCCTGTATTCATATCTCAGTGGTCTCTTCAGGCTGCTGAGCCCACCGTTCAAATACGTTCCGCTGCCCGCAGTTTTGCGCTGCGGCTTCGCGGGTTTGATTCCACCTCCGCCTCGCTGGGCGAAACTGGTTTCTTTGTAACCATCTTCAGAGTTGCCCTGTGGTCGCAGGTACATATCGGTGTGCCTGGCGAACAGATGCAGTCTGTGGATTCCTTGCGGAAGAAGTTCTTGACGATCCTGTCTTCCAACGAGTGATATGACATGACTGCGATCCGGCCACCGTGGCCGAGTAGCGATGTTGCCTGTTGGAGTGCCGTTTCCAGCGAAGACAGTTCGTCGTTCACTGCAATGCGGATTGCCTGGAAAGTCCGGGTTGCCGGGTGAATACGCGCTCCGCGGCGTGGTATCGCCCGTTCGATGACATTTGCTAGTTCCAACGATGTCTGTATTGGCCTGTTGTGAACGATCGCTGCAGCGATGCGTCGTGATGCACGCTCTTCGCCAAGGTTGAATATCAGGTCAGCCAGTTCTTGCTGTGTGTAACCGTTGACAATGTCCGACGCACTTACGCGCTGATCGATGCTGAACCGCATGTCCAACGGGTCCGGTCGTCGGAAGCTGAACCCGCGAGCCTCACGGTCAAGTTGTAATGACGAAACACCAAGATCGAACAGGATGCCGTGTACCGGGACAAAATCATGCCTCAGGGCAGTTACGCGCAGGTCTCGGAAGTTTGCATTAACAGCAAGAAATGCGTCACCGAATTCCGTCAGGCGATTCTTTGCAACAGCGACAGCTTCCGGGTCTGCGTCCAGTGCGAGCACCTGTCCTCCGGGCTCGGATGCACGAAGAATGGCGTCTGAATGACCGCCTTCACCAGCGGTAGCGTCGATGTATCGCCCGCCGGGTTGCACGGCCAGAGCGTCGAGGCATTCCGGCACCATCACAGGGATATGGCGTGTTTCGAGGCCCATGAGAATCATCTCCCGTTGCCTCCGGTCTCCGCGGCGGCGTGCGTCGACCCGATTGCTGCTTCGGCAATTTCGGCTGCCTGGGCGTCAATGATTTCGCTCTCCTGATCCCAGGCAGAACGGTCCCAGATTTCCATCAAGCTGCCTGCACCCACGAGGACGATGTTTTCGCCCAATCCTGCATACTCACGTAGTTGCGGTGGGATCAGGACGCGTCCGCTGCGGTCAAGCTGGGATGGATATGCACCGGCAAATGTGAGCCTGTTGAGCCTGCGTGATATGCCGCGGTTGGTGGGCTGGCTTGCCATTTCGGCTGCCACCTGTTCCCACTCTGCCTGCGTATATACGTTGATGCAGGGATCAAACGCCTTGCTCAACACGATACCTTCCTCGAAGGCTGTCCTGAACCGAGCCGGAACGGAAATCCGTCCCTGCGGGTCGATTCGATGCTCAAATTCACCAGCGAAAATCAAATGATTACTGTGCCCTCGGCAACCGGCTCTAGGAGCTTATGCCGGGAGTAGGTGCCAAAACGGGAGCGGACTGGAATGCTCACCAATTCGTCCCAATCCGTGCCAAATCATGCCAGATATTGACTCATCGCGGCAAGGGGGGTTTCTTACACAATTGGGCCGAGGTGAGGCAAAACCGCTGTCACGGACCGGTGCGCCACGGTGACCGATGTGCCTGGAAGACGGAGCTGGCCTGACCTTTGAAGCATGCAATTTGCTCAATGCGCGCCGAATTTCGCGATTGCGGGCGGGTACATTTACAGTTCAGGAAGCCCGGGTAGGGAGATGGTGATACCGTGCGGTAGTCACGCTTCAGACGAGGAGAAAATGATGGTCCGATTCGCAGTACTAGCGTCCAGTGACATGGGTTCAGCGGGGAAACGGGCTGACAAAAGTGGGGATATTGTGGTGGACATGATGGTCGCCGCCGGGCATGAGCTCATGGACCGCACGATTACCCCTGATGAACGGCCTCGGATAGTCGAATACCTGAAACGCTGGAGCTTTTCGGACGATATCGACTTGATACTCACCACTGGTGGGACAGGGCTTGGGCCGCGTGATGTGACACCGGAGGCGACGCGTGATGTGCTGGAATACGAAATTCCGGGTATTTCGGAGGCGATGCGGGCGGAGTCATTGAAGGTCACTCCGATGGCAATGATTTCACGAGCGGTTGCCGGGGTTCGCGGCAAGACGTTGATCATCAACCTGCCGGGCAGTCCCGG
>JAURLM010000023.1 GCA_030831265.1 Chloroflexota bacterium | reverse complement strand
GCACGGATCGACTGGCATCTCGTTCAGCGAACAGTTGTCGACTGATGAGAGGTTCCGCAGATAGTGTCTCAGTTCGGACGTTCTGTCACATCCACCGGTCGGTGAAGAATTAGGCCCTCGGAACAGCTAGCTCCCGTCAACGGTTGGATCTAAAAAAATAGCCGACGGAGACGAAAGAATGCAGACGATGGTCGGGAAAAAGATCGATTGAGGACCGTATCTCAATTCATGAGCGATCTTGATTCACTGCCCGAACGCTTACTTTTCGGTCGGCGCTATTGGCTCGACCTTGGTGTCGTAATGATCGCCATTAATTGCATCCTTCGATGATCGCTCTGGCAGATAATTTAGTCTTCGATCGACTAGGTCAATCATAAATGAGTTGCATGGCGTTGAACCCTGAGGCGCCGTCGCCATTCGCGGTGACCGTTTCAAAGTATAGGGTGAATGGAAATGGCTTCCTTGTTCTCTGACGACAAGATTCTGATACTCGGCGCAAGCAGCGACACCGGCCTGGAGTTGGCGAGACAGTTGAGGAAAGACGGGGTCGAAGCCGGTTTAATCTCAAGACCGGGTGAACGCTTTGAGCGCGTCAAATCTGAGACCGGTTTTCCGTCAGCGAAGGTAGAATCGATCGCCCATGCAGAAATAGAGGACGCAGTCAAGACCCTAGGCCAGACGCTTGGGCCCATCACTGGTGCGGTCAATCTGCTTGGGACGATGATCCTCAAGCCTGCTCACCTGACGACCGCCGAAGACTGGGCCGAGACCATTTCGGTCAACCTCGACTCTAGCTTCGCTTTCCTGAAGTCTGTCCTGCGGGTCGCTGATCGCAGACGCCTTTCGATGGTGTTCGTATCGTCAGCGGCAGCCCGGACAGGAATCCCCAACCACGAGGCTATCGCCGCTGCCAAGGCAGGCGTCGAAGGGCTGGCACTGTCGGCGGCCGCAACGTATGCCAGCCGCGGTTATCGATTCAACGTTGTCGCACCGGGACTGGTGAAGACTAAGCTTACGGATGCGATGCGAGCCAACGAACAGTCGCTCAAGGCGAGTCAGGAGATGCACCCCCTGCGGAGACTGGGTGAAGCGGGCGACGTTGCTGCTGCGATTCGATGGCTGCTGGGCTCAGATTCCGAATGGGTGACTGGCCAAGTGATAGGCGTCGATGGCGGATTGGCCAGGTTGAGAACCCGAGTCAAGGTCTAGTCATTTTGCCTGCAGCCTTGACCCGATGTGACCTGACACTCGTGAACGATACCGCTGTAAACGTCCAGTTTTACAACTTTCAACCGGACTCGTTTACAGGGGGCACGTCAGCGCGCCGTGCCGAGCAGCCGGTGGATGGGCAGGTGTGCCGCCTTGCCGGCGATGTCCCAGAGTGCGACATCTACGCACGACCACGCTGCGTGAACGGGTGCGCCGTGACCACCGATTGATTCCAGCATCGACCACAGCTTTTCGCGCTCGCCCACATCCATACCGACAACTCGTGGGGCAACGTCCTGCATTATCCGGTCGAACAGCGCATCTGCATCGCCACCGCGATCTCCCACGGTGCAATGGCCTTCGATGCCCGCGTCTGTGTGGACGCGGAGGATCCCGTTTCGTACCGTGCCGCCTATGCTTCCACGATGGTCGTGCAGCCTAACGTCCGGTACCTGCCGTTCAACTATGTCCAGGCTGATTCCTGTCACTTTCATGTTGCGTCGAACCTCCTGGTGTTTTCGCTTGGCGTTGCAAGGCGATTCTGCCCTTGGCTGCAGCTCATGGTGAAATCCACGACTGCACTAGGTAACTCGGACAGTGTCGCTCAAGCGTTACTTCGGGTAGCGTGAGATTACACGTACCGAGGTGTGAGGGTGTGAGGTGTGGATAGGCGAGGCGTGCGCCGTACACACTGGTATCAAGACGATAATGCTGTTGATGGAGTTTAAATCAGCCAATGTCCCACTGGACTGACGACCCCAAAATTCACAACCTGATGACACACCTCGGCAAGGTGGGTCAGTCGGGCAATCCTACTCGTTCCGCCTACGTGGCAGAGCAGGTTAACCGTCTACTTGTGCAGGTTGAATCTCGTCTTTCTGACCGCCGCAAGGCAGCGAAAGAAGAAGAAACCCTCGCGGCTGAATACGACAAGCTCCGGGCGTTTGTGTCTGAGCGGGTAAAGCGTGAGAAGGAACTCCATGAGTCGATTCGTGAGGCAAAGCAAGACCTGCTTAGCCAGAATCCCCGTGCGGACACTCGCCAGCTTGACCAGGATGCCTCCAACGCGGTTGCCGAGTTCGAGGATGACCAGGAAAAGGCTGTCGACAAGATCGAAGAGCTAACGAAGTCGATCACGATGAAGCGTACTGCCATGCGTCGTCTTGATGACCGTATCGAGCACTATCGTAAGCAGGTCTACACGCTGATCGCTCAGCTCGAAAAGGGCAAATCCGCAGCCGCTTGACACTGGGTTCCAGCGCCGTCACTCTGGCTAACCGGGCAGCAGCGCTGCCTGTAGTTTCCAGCCGGAGTGCGGTATGCCAGATTCATCTATTCCCGAACATGTCCGTTCCAGGGTCAACGAACTTATCAACGCGCAGTTGCCTGGCGCACCGGTTCCCGGTGTTGCGGTTGGCATTGTGCGAGACGGCGCACTTGTAGATTTCCTGTCTTTCGGAAAAGTGGACATGGAATCTGGCGCTGCACCCACGGCGCGATCCATAGCCCGGGTCGCCTCGGTCACCAAGACGTTCACTGCGACCGCGATCATGCAGATGCGTGATGCATCGCTCCTCGCGCTTGATGACCCGTTGCTGCTCTACATTCCTGAATTCACTATTGCACAGGCTGTCTCCGGGCCGCTGGAAGGCGTCACCATTCGTCGCATGTTGACCCATCATTCCGGTTTGAGCACGGAACACCCCGACCTGGACTGGGACGCGCCGGACTTTCCTACTACCGAGCACTTGATGGACTCCCTGGAGAAGGTGCAGGTTGTCATTCCACAGGATTCGCAGTGGAAGTACTCGAACCTTGCCTATGCCTTGCTTGGTGAGGTCATCACACGGCTTTCAGGCAAGCCCTATGTCGAGTACGTTCATGATGAAATCATCGGGCCGGTTGGTCTTGAGAACACCGCTTTTGATCTTTCACCCGCACAAGAGCAATTGAAGATGACCGGGTACAGCCCCGCGTTGCCCGGCGAACAGGGGTTCCGACTGGCCCCGAATGGGCATTTGAGGGGTTTCACATCTGCAGGGCAGTTGCAGTCAAACGTAGAAGACCTGGCGAAGTGGATAGGCTTTCAGCTTGGTGGCGGGCCTGAATCAGTGCTTTCGATCGCGTCGAGAAAGGAGATGCATCGGCCGATATACGTTGGCGATGACTGGTCGTGGGGACAGTGCCTGGGATGGCGTGCAACACGTATCGGAGAACGCGTCTACCTGAACCACGGCGGCGCAGTGCACGGCTTCTCGACAAACGTGGTGTTCAATGTGCCAGCCCGAACCGGCGTGGTAACGCTGGTGAACATGTGGCCTACCGGATTACCTTCTGATTTGGCGTTAAGAATTGCCGAAATTGTGATTGAGGAGGCCGGTGCAGGAAGTGATACCGGACTGACGGGGAATGAGCCTGGGCCTCAGGAAGTTTCGGCGACAGAATACGACGGAAGGTACTTTGCTGAACCGGGATTGCCGGTCACCGTTAGTGCAGGTGCAGGCGGAGGTCTCCGGATTGCGAAACCCGCTGACAGAGAGCCAACACTGCACGCTCCTGCCCGGTTAGAACAGGCTGGTGAACCTGACACGTTCCGAATCGTGAATGGCCGCGGTGCCGGAGAGATTGCAGCATTCCTCCGCAATGATTCCGGCACGGTCACAGGTTTCACGCTTGGTGGATTCAAGTACCGCAAACTCGGTTGATCTAAGACGACCCGGAGACTGCCAATGCCAAATGTGTACGAGATAGCAGACCGTTTTGTAGAGACTTATGCAGCCCTGAGCCCGATAAGCGCCACCTACATGGGCGTTCCGGGTCACGACGCCCGGATGAACGACTTTTCGCCGGATGCGTCAGAAGCGATGGTCGCTGCCGAGCGGTCTGCAATCCGCGAGATGGAAGCAACGGTTCCCGCGGACGAGCGCGAGCGGATATGTCGGGACACGTTCCTGGAAGAGCTACGCCTTGGAGTCGAGCAGCACGAGGCAGGCGAGCACCTGCGCGGGTTGAACATCCTTCACAGCCCGGTGCAATCCTGCCGAAGCATTTTCGACATGATGCCGCGGGACTCGGAAGAACAATGGTCGAACATCGCTGCCCGTATCGAGCAGATAGGAACGGCGCTGGACAGCTACAGGACGTCGTTGCGACTCGGATCAGACAGAGGGCTCGTTGCCGCGCAAAGACAGGTACGCGGAGTGGCGGCACAACTCGATACATGGGCCGGCATGGATGGCGGGGAACCGTTCCTGAAGGGGCTCGTCGGTGGTTTCGACGAGACGAAGCATGGCGGTTCTGCGCTTAAAAAGCGACTGGATGATGCTTCCAAGAGAGCGACCGAAATCTACGCGAGTTTTGCGAAATTTCTCCGTGACGAGTACATGCAGGTGGCATCGCCACAGGATGGTGTCGGTCGAGATCGATATGCACTGGCGGCCCGCAGCTTCAACGGCATCGACCTCGACCTTGAAGAGACGTATCGGTGGGGCTGGGAGCAGACGAACTGGGTGCGCTCTGAGATGGAGAAGACGGCTGGCCGGATAAAGAAGGGAGCATCTGTTCTCGAAGCCGTCGAGTTGCTCAACACTGACCCTGCAAAGGCAATAAACGGAGTTGAGAATTTCAAAAAGTGGATGCAGGACCTGCAAGATTCGACTATTGCGGACATGGACGGCAAGCACTTCGACCTCGACCCACGAGTTCGCAAGATAGAGACGCTGATTGCACCTCCCGGCGGTTCGCTCGCCATGTACTACACCGGGCCTTCCGAGGATTTTTCTCGTCCCGGTCGAACGTGGTATCCGACTGGTGGGAAGACTGCGTTCCCGATCTGGCGTGAGGTGTCCATTGCCTACCACGAGGGCGTGCCCGGTCATCACTTCCAGATAGCCACAAACCTGACGCTGGCCGACCAGCTTTCACGCTACCAGCGCCTGATGGCGGGGACTTCCGGGTATGTTGAAGGCTGGGCACTATATGCTGAGCGACTCATGGGCGAACTCGGTTACCTGGAAAACCCGGATTACTACATGGGCATGCTGGACGCACAGGCACTGCGCTCGGTTCGGGTTGTCGTGGACATAGGTATGCACCTGGGTCTTAAGATTCCGGCTGATTCCGAGTTTCATCCAGG
>JAURLM010000213.1 GCA_030831265.1 Chloroflexota bacterium | reverse complement strand
TAACTTCGTTGCGACCCGGCACAGGTAGTCGCCTGATATGTCTACCGGCACGTACCCTGCCATTTTCGGCAGATTATCCAGCAGCAATCGCGTCTTGCTGCTGCTGCCTGACCCGTATTCAACCAGCAGGACGCCTTCACCCAGTGTGGGCGCCATCTGGCTGATGAACTTCTGCATGATCCCGGTTTCGGTGCGGGTAGGGTAATACTCCTCAAGCTCCGTAATCTCGTCAAAGAGACGTGACCCCTCGTCATCGTAGAAGTATTTGCACGGCAAAGATTTTTCAGCAGAGCTCAAGCCGCGAATTGCATCGTCAAGCATTTCGCGCTGAGCCGGGCTTAGTTTTCCTGTGGCCGAATAGACTGGGTGAGCCATGTGGTCTTTCGATGCGTATGCGACCTATTTCGATCCGCTGGTTGGCGGGGCGGGAATGAAGGGCTAACTGGCGTCTCTTGCCATGCGGAAACCCATGAATTGCCACTTGGCGTCAGCGGGGAAGAAGTTCCGGTAAGACGATCTGATGTGGTTCTGCGGCGTTGCGCATGAACCACCTCGTAGGACGATCTGGTTTGCCATGAACTTGCCGTTGTATTCGCCCGCTGCGCCTTCCCACGGCTTGAAGCCGGGATAGGCGTTGTATGCGGAGTTAGTCCACTCCCAGACATCACCGAACATCTGGTGCAATCTGCCGGGTTGCGCAGTTAGTGGAAGTGGTCGAGGCTGGAAACTCATGTTGTCGGAAAAATTCCCGCCAGTTATCTCAGCATCAGCCGAAGCAATCTCCCATTCAGCTTCTGACGGGAGTCGGACGCCTGACCAGCGTGAGAACGCGTCAGCCTCGTAGTAGCTAACGTGGACAACCGGCTCGTCCGGGTGAACCGGGCGCGGGCCTGCCAGCGTGTACTGCATCCAGCCGTCATCAGTGCGGAACCAGTAAAGAGGCTTGTCGAACTTCTCCCACTCGTGTTCCTTCAGCGAATGCTGCTGGACCGTCGCCCAGCCAAGCGATAGCCAGAGGTCAGGCCGAGAATATCCGCCGTCATCGATGAACTTCATGAACTCGCCGTTGGTTACGAGCCGCGATGCGATCTCAAATGACTCGACGTATTCCTTGTGGCGTTTGCCTTCGTTGTCGAAGTGAAATTCCGGCCCATTGTAGCCTGTTTCATATAGACCGGCTTCGTAGCGGAGCCATTCCAGTGCTGGGACACCCGTTGGCTGTGTGTCAGCTGGTCGCGCGTAGAGAGTTGGCCGAAGCGGGTTCATAGACAGCACATGTTTGATGTCAGTTGCCATCAACTCCTGGTGCTGCTGCTCGTGGTTGATTCCAAGAATGATTGTGTGCCTGATTGAGTCAAGTGCACCGTCGGAGTCGAGCCGCTGGATCAGGTCAACCATCTTTTCGTCAACGTAGTGGCGGTATTCGTATACCTCTTTGACCGTTGGCCGAGATATCTGGCCGCGTCGTGGCCGACAGAACTGCTCGCCGATGGCGTTGTAGTACGAGTTGAAAAGGTAGTTGTACTGGCGATTGAGCGGCTGGTAGTGCGGGTAGTTGTTGGAAAGGATGAACGTCTCGAAGAACCACGTTGTGTGGGCGAGATGCCACTTTGTAGGGCTGACGTCAGGCATTGACTGGATGACGTAGTCCTCGATCTCCATCGGGTCGCACATTCGTTCAGTGAACGAGCGGGTTTCACGGTAGCGTTCGATGAGTTCGGCAGTGGTTCGTGGATCAGCAGCGGGATTTGCGGGACGTTGGGCGGTTGTCATGGAATTAGTCCTTATGCAAACAGGATAAGCGAAGATTTGATGCTGAATATCACCGAACGGTGCGGACTAACGGAGCAATCAAGGCTTGTCTCGTCTTGTCTCGTATTGAACGAAGGGTGGGCTTGTGTGATCGAAGCCGAAGTCATGGATAGGAGCTTTGACCCATGCGTGAACTTGAGCCGGTTGGCTAGCATCTTGAAAGGGCATCATTGCATCTCACAAATACGGGGATGCTCTGCCTGACTTGCATGATATTAAATGAATCTAATGGGGCCTGATATGCCGCGAGCGATTGTCAACGGTACGGTGGTGGCTGAATCTGACGAGTACGAAATCGTCGAAGGCAACGTTTACTTTCCGCCTGAGTCGATCAAGAGAGAACTTTTCAAAGAAAGCACGCTCCATTCCACCTGCCCGTGGAAAGGCGTGGCCAGCTACTACACACTGGCCGTGAACGGTATCGAGCTTCCTGACATCGCCTGGTATTACCCTAGGCCTGCAGAAGCAGCGTCCAATATCCAAGATCACGTCGCGTTTTACCCTGAAGTCATGATTGAGATGGACGAGGCGAGTTAGCCATGGCGATTGGCGTCGGCGCGGGGCTGCGGATATGCTGTTCTTGCCATGCCGGACATCACTGTAAATACATCACCGCAACTTGATCTGAACGTCATTCGAGCACGAATCGAGCGCCGGGATGATTCATTGTCTCCTCATGCAGTTCGTTCAGCAGGATCGCGCGGCAGAGCCGTGTATGAGCCTCCCTCTGAGGTCAGGTCAGAGTTTCAGCGTGACCGGGACAGGGTGATCCACACCAATTCTTTCCGCAGGCTAAAGCACAAGAGCCAGGTATTCGTTGCCCCCCAAGGGGACCACTTCACAACTAGACTGACTCACGTAGTAGAGGTGGCACAGGTCGGCCGAACGATTGCCCGCGCGTTGAACCTGAATGAAGATCTTGTCGAAGCTGCCGCTCTGGCGCATGACCTTGGTCACACTCCTTTCGGTCACATTGGTGAGACAGTGCTGAACGAGATGCTGCCAGTTGGGTTCCACCACAGCCGGCACAGCGTACGGATTGTTGAAACGCTGGAGAAGGAAGGCCGAGGGCTGAACCTGACGGGCGAAGTCATTGAAGCGATACGGCATCACTCCAAACCGGAGGGGGAATTCCTTTCACAGTCAGCAGTCAGCCACATGACGCTCGAAGCACAGATAGTTCGTATCTCAGATGCGCTTGCTTACCTGGCCCATGACATTTCGGATGCCTTGCGTTCCGGCTACTTCAAACTGGACGATCTTCCAGCAGAAGTTGTTGAACGGCTCGGTTCCAGACACTCGCAGCGCGTGAATACGCTTGTGTTGGACGTGGTTACCGCCTCGTGGGATTGCACCGGCGAGATTGATCCGGCGGATGGCAAACCGTGGGTGCGTATGTCACCGGAGCTTGGCGCACTGACCACTTCGCTCAGAGTATTCATGTTCGAGCGGTTCTATCACCCAATCAGCGGATCGCGCGAGGGCCGAAAGGCGGCTGACATAGTGCGAGTGCTGCTGGAACATTTCCGGGCAAGTCCAGACCTACTACCGCGCTGGCTTCGTGACGTCTCAGGATCTGATGACCAGGCTGCCGCCGATTATGTCTGTGGAATGACCGACAACTATGCTCTAACCGTTGCCGAGCGGATCAGGCCTGGTCTTGGTGAAGGTGTTTTCCAGGGCCGCATCTGATTGCTGAGATGACCCTGTTACAGGCTAGTGTCAGTGTGCTGCCAAGAAGCCGAAAAGTCAGTGGCTTTATCCCCCGGACAACAGTTAATTGTGGCTAGAATGAGGTGTCATTAAAGCGGTTTCCAACCTCATGCCACGAGCACTTGTGCGACTCCCTATGCGCATGTAAGTTAGCGTTAACATTACACAACCCGGCTGCAGAAACCCGGCCTACGTACGCCGTATATGAGCCTCATTGACGAAGTAAAAAGTAGAACAGACATCGTCGATGTAGTTGGTAGCTACGTCGATCTGGACACGTCGGCGCGAAACCCAAAGGCAAGATGCCCATTTCACTCTGAGCGTACGCCGTCGTTCTACGTGTTCCCGGAGTCTGGAACATGGCGGTGTTTCGGAGCCTGCGCAACCGGTGGAGACGCCATCTCATTCGTGATGAAGAGTGAAGGCTTCGAGTTTCGAGAAGCGCTTCACATGCTGGCTGACAGGGCAGGGGTGCGTTACCAGCCAGAGCAGGCTAACGTGCAGCAAGACGCCACACCGAAAGCTACGGTGATTGAGGCGAATGAAGCTGCTGCACGGTGGTTCTCGCAGATGTTATTGAGTTCGGAAGGTGAACAGGCTCGTGAATACCTGGCGTCTCGTGGAATGGACACAGGCGTGGCTGAACGGCGCGGGATTGGTTACGCCCCCGGTGGTGGAAGCCTGACGCTGGGCGGGCACCTGCGCACATCCAGTGTCACACCACAGGCGGCGCGTGACGCGAAGCTGGTCGTACAGGGCTCAGATCGAAACTGGCGCGATTTCTTTCACAATCGTCTCATCATCCAGATAAGCGACCGCGCAGGCAAGCCGATTGGTTTCGGAGCGAGGAGTCTCGATGGCTCTGAGCCCAAATACCTGAATACTCCGCAGACGAGCGTCTTCGATAAATCCAGCATTTTGTACGGGCTGAACTGGTCTGTCGAATCGATGCGACAGTCTCGTAGGGCGGTGGTTGTCGAAGGTTACATGGATGCCATAACGGCGCATGAGCACGGATTTACGAACGTTGTCGCATCGATGGGCACGGCAGTAACACCGGAAC
>JAURLM010000212.1 GCA_030831265.1 Chloroflexota bacterium | reverse complement strand
GATGACTTGAGGCAGAACATGCCGCAGATGTCGGCCGGCATGTTGAACACTTCGAGAGTCTCGGTAAGAAGGAACTCGCCGGGAGCCATCCAATACGGATTGTCCTTGGTGCAATGAGCGATCGACTGGATCTGGAGTTCTGAGGTGTGCTCAACCTCGACCATGATGTTCTCGCCAATCCGCAGGTCCAAAGATGCGGGGTTCAGCAGCTCAAGGTCATAGGGAACGACCATCCGCTCTTGCTGGCACAGGCGCTGGATCTCGTGGTCGGGAACGATCACATGCTTTTTATTTCTCAGAGCACATTACTCGGTATATCGCTAATCAACATCCGATTTCCACTGCCAGCCGCCAGCTGTAATGCGAATTGCCCAGCCCGTACCAGGGCCTTCAACTTCCCAACGCTTGAGCCATTGCTTCCTTGGGTACAGGACGTATTTCGCCTCCTGCTTGTCCTTGTGACCGCCATGAATTAGGTCTGGATGCCCCATAGGATCGTGGGCTACGAAGAATTGATCGGTGTATCCGACAATCACGCTCCAGTGGCCATAACCTCTGGGACGCTCACCCTTGCTGACGTCACCGTGATGCAGCCAACCCACAGCAACCGGGCGACCTGCGTCGATCTCTTCCTCAAGCAGCTGGGGCGTTGCGTTGTCGACGTATTCGGCAGTCAGACCAAGTTCTTTTAGGGCAGAGAGATGCGCGTAAATCTCAGTTGTATCGCCGTACTTGGCCCGTATTTTGTCGTAGTCATTTGGGTAGAGCAGGCCGGCTTGATCCGCTGCAACCATTGCAATTGCCGCAGTGAAGCACTTGCGATAGCCGTTTGGCAGATCAAGCTGATGAAAGTAAGGGGTTGGTAGCCACTCGATTCGGCCCCCTGCCTTCCAGATTTCGTACCAGTCTGCATTCCGATCCAGCAGGTGCTCAGGAAGATCGGCTTGGAGCTGGTTGATTGCTGCGATCTGGTGTGGCGCTGCGGTGTATCGACTGAAGAAATCGGTTAATCGCAACGTCATAGCCAAGAACAGCGGCAACATTATTTCTTATATGTTAGGCCAGGTTTAGGAGTAGTAGATATTTGATTGACAATATGCATAGGAAGTAGCACCACCGTGCAGATGAAACACGCCAGTGCTACGTCCACAGCAATTCCAACGATGTCGGAACGACGGATCACTTGCTCAGATTCTTGGGTTTGAGGGACTTCACGGTATCGAGAAGCAGGGCAACAACGCCGTTCTGCTTCAGGTTCGATGCGCCAACCAGCTCGCTGATCAGTGCAACGACGGCCCAGGTGATGGGGCTAGTAAGGATGTCGTCCATGAGATTGATGTAACTAGAAAAAGCTTAGTGCTGGTGTCTCGATCCTTCTATACGTGCCACTGCTGCTTCAAGCTCACGTAAACGGCTAAATACTTCGGCGTCGCGGCTGCGCATATCGGTATGCAGGACGTCAAGTCGGGTAGCAACGCTGTCGACGGATGCGGTCAAGCGGATTACGGCGTCTCGACTTTCTACGGCGCGTTTTCCGTTATTCGACGCGCTCATTGCGGCTACCGTTACTGAGGCCCCCGCAATGGCAGCCAGGATCTCAATCACAGGAGCCACCCAGACACTCGTTTCATCATGCCAGCCTCGACTGAACACGATCACGACAAGGAACACACACCGCTTGCTGACTTCGTTCGGCTGGCTGTTCTTTCGTGGTCAATCTTCATGCTCAGCCTCAACTACTTGGGGCATGTCAAAGCAATGGACCCCACGTTTCCGGCTTCACTGCTGACTGGCACGATGGCGTCATTCGGGGTTTCTGTGGGTAAGGGCAACGGCCAGAAAAAGAAGGACGAAAATAACGGCACACTCACCGCTAAATCTCAGGAGAAACAACCGTGAAAAAGCTCCTTCTTGCAACCGCCATTCTGATCGGCGCGGCCGGACCAGCGCAGGCTGATCTAACGCATCGCATCACCTCCAGCGTTTCGCTCACAGTTGATGCCGCGGCCAGTGCTGTCACTCGGATTGGGTCCAGCTACTCGGTTACCGGCAACAACGTCACTCTTGACACTGCTGGCGGACTCGGCTCGCTGACCGCTGGTAACGCCGTTGGTTATACCGCCGCCGATTACAGCGTGACCACCCCAGGGGACGCCTTTTCCTTTACCGAAGCGTTTACCGAAGGCGACGCCACTCCCTCCGCTACCACCGTCACTTCAGGAGTTGTTGGATCGCTTCCGATGCTGGGCAATACGACAACCACGGCTGGGGGTGTCGCGGGTCTGCTTGATGGGTCCATCGCCAGTGATCATGTCATCAGCCTGACCGCTGGTGGCGCTGGTACGAGTGCAGTGGGTCAGATGGTCACCGAAATCAAGATCGACTGATGCGCTGGTTAGCTGTTGTGCTGCTGTTGGCAACCCCGGCAGCAGCCGTTCCAGTTGTGCCTAACTTCCGTACTGGCACGATGACTTCTCGCACGGAGTCAACGACGCAGATGACGGAGCAAATCCGCAGCGTCAATTACGCGACTGGTTACACCTACAGCGCATCAGGCACAAACGTGCAACACTCTGGGTCAAGCATCGTGCCAGGTGCTTCAGAGACCCAGACTCAAACCATCGACGGCGTTACTTCTAGTTGGACCGGACTCGAACTCCAGAACAAGCCGAATTGGTCGATCGTCAATCCAGGCGGTTCGTTCTCATTCGTGGAGCACTATTCCGGGCCAGGCTTAGAGGCCGTCACGGAAATCACGCGCACCACGGTCGTAGAAAGCGTTACGGATACGGTCTCTGTGTTTGGGCCTTAGCGCTGTTGCCGCAACAGGCACTTGCTCAGGCCAACGCAACCGCTAATCCCGTGGCGAACAGCACTGGCTCGGTGACAAACCAAGCCATTCAGATGCTTACGGGTCCCTACCCGACTAATGCTTACGGGCCAGGTATTTCATGCCAAGGGCCAACGCTGAACATCTCGCCCTTTGTCACCACCAGCAAGTCCTACGCCCTGCCCTTCACCGATAAGGTCCGAACACCGTATTACGATCCCACCGACGAGGATGAAAACGGCGTACCGGACAATCCAGGAAACATCCTCTACTACCAGGAGCTCCCGAGCGGTCAGAAAAACAACCACGCTCTCAACTTCGGCGTCAGCGCCACGGTAAGCATTCCGCTGGATGGTGGACTGCAGGAGCGATGCAAGGCTTCAGCCGATACCCATACAGCACTGCAGAGGCAGCTATTAGCTAACAAGCGTTTGGACTTTGAGTTGTCCCGCTTGAGGCACTGCGGCGAACTCGCACAAAAAGGAATCAGCTTCCATCCCAAAAGCAAGTTCTACGTTGTTTGTTCTGACGTTGTCCTAGGCCCAATCCCAGGCCAAAAGCCCGTTCCTCATATCCACAAAATT
>JAURLM010000211.1 GCA_030831265.1 Chloroflexota bacterium | reverse complement strand
TCGCTCTTTTCGATCCTGTCGTGGTCGCAGGTCAGGAAGCGACCGGCGCGTACATGGCGGTACGGACCGAGTACCAATCCGACAGGCACATACTCATCATCGCCACATCGGTCGCACCCGGACTGGTCACCGGTGCTTCCCTGTTGCTGGAAACAGGTGCGCTCATCCTTGCCAGCGTTATGCGTAACGCCGAGGTTGGCGGCCAACTCGCCTCTGTGACCCGCACTCAAGATGCAGTACGCCGTATAGGTACGCTGGCATCGCAAGATTTGGATGGCGGATTCCTTGAAGCGGCACGGAAAATAATCGAACGACGGTTGCCTGTATCGATAATGTCGATACACGTTGCAGATCCCACGACTGCGCGTTGCTACGTCGCCGCCACGTCCAGTGAGGATACAAACGGACTTGCACCTTCGTTTGAGTGGCCGCTGGCTGGCTCGATCGAGCACCGCGTAATCCGCTCAGGCATGGCGCAATTCATCTCTCCCGCCAGCCCGGAGCGCGTATCCGTCCCTCCAGCCACCGCCGCACAATGGCGAGCGGCGGGGCTACAGACCGTGGTCGCAATTCCGCTTCGTGAAGCCGGACAGGTCATCGCAGTAATGCTGGCAGGATTCTCCTCAGCGCTCACCAGCAGCGCAGAGGCAATCTCACTGCTGGAAAGCATCACGCCGGCAGTTCACCTGGGCATTGGACTCTCGGCGACACGCCCCTCGTCAGTGCCAGAACCGGACGAAACTGACGAAGACCCCGGCTTCGTGCCACACAGGCTTCTCCTGGCAATCACCTGCGCCGCCGCCGAATCCCCTGACACAGGCACTTTGTTCGCATCCGTGAACGAATGGTTGTTGGAGATCATCCCCGGCTCTCGTCTCACATGGGGCACGATCAACCATGTCACCCGAACGTATCAGCGGCTGTACAACTACGACACGGAATCAGCAGGTAGGCCAGACACGGCGATAGTCTCGCTAGATGACGTCGAATATGAATCGCTAGAAGTAGCGGCGCTCAAAGCCCCGGAACCCGGTCATGCTGCCGACAAGGCGAACACGATGCGAGTGGCCGTGTGCGGCACACAGGGTGTGCTGGCCATCGTCACAGCATGGCAACGAGATGACGAGCCGTTCACCTCGGTAGACCTGGCTCGGATGCAGCGCATATGTGAATTCATAGCGGGGCCGCTTGAGCGAATCCTGGAATCAGCAGCGGCGCGAGAAACCCAGCGCATGCACGATGCCGTGATTGACATCGGCCTGCAGGCTGCCGGGTTTACCGAACCGGCGTTGGCCTTCAGGGCAGTCCGCCCCCAACTGTCAAAGATATTCCCGCATGACCGTGCCCTGTACATCGAAATGGATCGTTTCGCCGGAGCCGTAAACGTTCCGTATGACTCCGCAATGCCTCCGGGCGGAGCATCGTCACCGGGGATTCCGCTCGCAGCACTCCCTTCAACAGACATCATTACGACGCAAACCCCACTGCTTATCGCACTGGAACACACCGGAGCGCGCCGAACCCCGGAACAGCACCTGTTTGCCCAGTTCCGAACCTTCCTCGCTGTACCAGTGTGCGACGAAGGCCAACCTATTGGTGCGCTAATACTGATGGCTGAATCAGCGGACACACTGAACAACCAGCACAAAGACCTGGCGAAAATCCTGTCATCGCAACTATCACTGGCGCACGCAGGATGGGACGCACACCGGTCGACTCGGCAGTCATCACGAGAATTAAGCGAAACCAGGAAGCAGTTGAACCTGTTGCTGGAAAGCGCACCAGTCGCGCTCATCAGCACAGACCCCAACGGTGTTTGCACCCGCCTTGAGGGCCATGGGCTGGAGAAGCTTGGAATCAAGCGTGACCAGATGATTGGCAAGTCTGTGTTCGAACTCACGGGCAAGTTGCCGCAGCTTGAAGACGCAATTCGCCAGGCTCTTCGAGGGATACCGGCCAGCGTTGTCACATCAATGGGCACGTACGCAGCCGAGGTGTGGGCACAGCCGATCACCGAGCGGGACGGAACCGTAAAGGGAATCACGCTGATCGGTTACGACATCTCCGACAGTGTCCGGAATGAGCGCACGCTTGCCACGAACCGGAAACTGCGCTCTGCCGGCAAAGACCGGATGCGGTTTGTGAACACCGTTTCGCACGACCTCCGTAACCCTCTCCAGAGCATCATCTCCTACACCGAAATTCTTGCCATGAGCGCGTCAGAGCAACTCACGCAGCGCCAGGCGCATGTACTTTCAATCATCCAGAGTAATGCTGAACAGTTGAACGGCCTGATAGATGACCTGTTCATCCTGGACACGGGTAACTACTCGCTGGAACTGTTCCCGGTGAACGTCGGCGGACTGATGCGACAGATAGTCGACGCCCAGTTACCAATCTTCGAGACGGCCGGCCAGACACTCACACTGTCACTACCGGACGACGAATACACGGTAGAGGCCGACCAACTGCGCCTCACACGCGTTGTCACCAACCTGCTTTCCAATGCGAGCAAGTATTCCCCACCAAAGGCCCTGATAGAGCTTGGTGTGGAAATAACAGGAACCGAGCTGAAGTTAAGCGTGACGGACAACGGTCCAGGAATTCCGGAAGAGATTCGCGACCGCGTTTTCGATCCCGGCACGCGCGGCCCTAACGCAAAGGTATCTGGCTCCGGACTGGGCCTCTACATAACCAGCAAGATCGTGGAATTGCACGGTGGAACGGTGTCTATCGACAGCCAGGAAGGCGCTGGAACAACGGTGAATGTCACATCACCCGGCGCACAACGATCAGACACCCGGGCTAAGACCACACAACCTGCCAGCAAATCCCAGGCGGTCAAGCCCGTGGTGAATCAGCCGAAGCGCCGCCGCCAGAATTCATAAAACTTACGGTAGCTTCTATCGCCTCCAGGCTGGCAACACCAACGAGATCATTTCCGTCTAGAACCATCGCATACCTGATCTGCCGGGTGCGTAACGCGTCCAGCACATCAAGGGCGTTGTCAGTCAATTGCACAGCCAGCAGTGGTTGACGTCGCACGACAGAACCAACCGAAAGATTGTGCCAGTCTGCGGCAGGAAATCTTGCGACGTCCTCAGCTGTGAAAAAGCCGATCGGCGTGCCGTTTTCAATGACAGGCACAACCTGTTGTTCGCCATGAGCAATGATCCCGTCCATCACGTCGGAGACCCGGTCACGAGCATCCGCAACCTTTGGCGTACGCCGTATAGCGGCACGTAGAGGCACTACAGTACCGGTTGATTCGCCACGCCCCGCACGTCGCTCGCTACGGGCAGCGGACTGTAGAAACATTCCGATAAAGGCCATCCAGATACCGCCCATGATGTCGCCATTCACAAAACGGTATATGCCCAGGCCAAACATCGCCCAAGCCAGCAACTGCCCAACATTAGCGGCAATACGTGTCGCCAGGCTTTCGTTCTTGGTCCATCCCCAGATGATCGACCGAAACACGCGCCCGCCGTCCAACGGGAAGCCGGGTAACAGATTGAACACACCAAGCAGAATATTCATCAAGCCGAGATAGAAGATGATCCCCAGTAACAGGACAGGATCACCGCTTGTTGGCTTGTAAACCTGCCACACAAGTAGGAACACCACGCCAAGTAATAGCGATGACAATGGACCAGCGAACGCAACCAGGAACTCGTCGCGGGCACGTTCGTACTTACCGCGTATCTGGCTGACTCCACCGAAAATGAATAGCGTGATGCCATCGACTTTCAGTCCTAGCTGCTTAGCAGTGATCGAATGTGCCAGTTCATGGAGCAGCACAGACCCGAACAACGCAAGCGCGCCGAACACCGCCGCAATCCAAGCCTGAGACGTTGACCAACTTGAATAAGACTGCTCAAACAGCGATGCGATGGTCCACGCTATAAAAGCGACCGCCAGGAACCATGTCGGATGGACAGCGATGTCTATCCCGCTAATCCGGCCAATCTTTATCGATGACTTCATATAACCCGTGCCAGTGACCTTCGAATCTCATCCGCAACTGCAATGCAGCACATCGTCGCCACGATGCATGCAAGGACGCACAACCTGCAGGCCAAAGGTCAACGCCCGCACTAACTCACAATACACCTTAATGTTCAAGGAACTTTGCCAGACCGGGGAGTTTGTTCGTGATGGTCTTTGCCGCCTCATCGCTACTTATAGCTGCATCACGTCGCATGGATTATGATTCCGCT
>JAURLM010000210.1 GCA_030831265.1 Chloroflexota bacterium | reverse complement strand
ACGGATGTCCCCGGCAAATAAAAGCAGCGGTGTTATTCCAGCACCTCCCGCTTGCCGATGACTTCTGGGTCCATTTCAATACCCCATCCAGGTTGCTCGGACATGCACATCATTCCGTCACGAACTTCTGGATGAGCAGAAAACATCTCCCGTTTCCGATCCCAGCGCACGAACTCAAGCTGCTCAGCGGAGTCGTACATGAACGGATCAGGGAATGCCTCGACCATCAGGCCATTAGGCGCAGCCGATACAAGATGAGCATGGATGTGCGCCCCGTGATGCGGTGCCATGTGCACTCCAATCCGGCGGCAGGCATCAGCCACACGCAGCCATTCAGTTGGGCCACCGGTGCGCATACAGTCGAACTCCATGTAAGAAATACCGGAATCACGGGCCATGGCCTCAGCTTCCCAGTGTGTAGCCGCCTGCTCACCACCCGCGACCGATATACCGGTCTCTTCGGCTACACGCTTCAGCCCATCGTTACCTTCGTACCACGCCACCGGCTCTTCGAACCAGAAGATTCCATACGGCTCATACAACGGTGCGACCTTGATAGCGGTGTTTGAATCGTAAGCCTCGTTGGCATCAAGCATCAGTTTCACATCAGGTCCGACAGCCTCGCGCACGACAGCAACACGCTCGACATCTTCCTCGACAGACATACCGCCGACGCGCATCTTCAGCGCCTTGTAGCCGTGCTCACGGTACTGCGCACTTTCCGCAGCGAGTTCAGCAAGACCCTTGCCTTCGCGGTAATAACCTCCGGCTACGTACATCGGCACTGCGGCTTCGTTCCCACCAAGTAGCCTGAACACCGGAAGCCCGGCAGCTTTGCCTCGCAAATCCCATAGCGCCATGTCCACTGCGGCCAGTGCGGAAAGCATGCTCGACCTCGACCACCCTTCCCGGTTCCAGTGGTGCCTGTAAGTCAGTCCGAACACTTTCTGCCAGAGTTGTTCGACGCTCGCCGGATCCTCGCCAACAAGCAACGGGCTGATCAGATCGGGAACAATGCGAGACGCGCTGGCGAGTTTCGGTTTTCCATCGCTACCGACATTAAAAATGCTGGATGCCTGGTCACTGTGACCAATTCCTGTCAAACCGTCATCCGTGTGGATTAGCACAACCAGTTCGTGCGGCCTGTTGACCGGCAACAGTGACATCCAGAACGCTGGAGTCATTGGCGGCCACACCAGCACCCTGGCCTCTACAGATGTGATCTTCATAGCACTCCAATGGTCATCAACGTCCAGATGGGTTCGCTCAACAACGATGCAGCGGGTATTCTAGCGTCGGTTGCCCGCCGCGCCACCGCTTATATGGTGTCGTCGTGAAGAACACGGTAACCGGGAATGCCCTCGCTGTAACCGGGAGTCATAATTTGAGAGTAGTTCAGTTTGTATCGCAGGACGGAAGCCGCAGGGTCGGCGTGGTCGATGGAGAGTCGGTTGCTGATATCACTTCGGCGAACCCGGGGATCAGCTCTGTATACGATGCTGCGCAGATAGCGTTCGACAGCAATCGTAGCTTTGAGAATGTCCTTACTGATGCCATGAGAGGCGCTGAAAGGATTAACTACGCAGGGTTGTTGTCAGCACCTGCGGACGGTTCCGCAGCGCATCTCATCTCACCCGTCGCTCACGCTGATCCACATCGCGTGTTGGTTTCAGGCACCGGCCTGACGCACACTGGCTCGATGCAGTCCCGTGACCAGATGCATACGAAGAACACGGCCGAATCCAAGGAGCCACAGAGCGACTCCGCAAAGATGTTCCAGATGGGCCTGGAAGGCGGCAAGCCAGTACAGGGCAAGAGAGGCGTCTCACCGGAATGGTTCTACAAGGGCAATGGCACGGCGATCAAAGGACCTGGTGAAACACTCGAACTACCAGCATTTGCACTTGACGGTGGTGAAGAACCCGAACTCGCAGCCTGTTACATGATCGATCCCGATGGCACTCCTCGCAGGTTGGGTTTTTCACTCGGCAACGAGTGGTCTGACCACGAAACCGAACGAATCAATTACCTCTACCTTGCACCTTCGAAACTTCGCGAGTGTGCGGTGGGGCCAGAGTTGATTACAGACTTCGACTTCACCGAGTTGCAGCTGACGTGCACCGTGACTCGCGACGGGAAGACGATCTACGATTCCGGGACGCTTTTCACCGGAGAGAACTACATGAGCCACACGCTGTCCAACTGCGAGGATCATCACTTCAAGTACCCACAGCACCGCGTACCCGGTGACGCACATGTCCACTTCTTTGGCACCAGCAAACTGTCGTTCAGCAGTCGGGACTGGAAGTTCGCACCGGGCGATGAAATCAAGATCGAATCACCGGGATTCTCTCAACCGTTAAAGAACACGGTTGTAGCCGGTTCAACAACGGCAGGACAAGTGATCAACGTACGCAAGGCCTGATTTACATGACTACCAAAGGACAACAACAAAACTATGGAACCTGTGATTAAGAACTTCGATGGAAACAAGAATCCCTTGCTTGGACCTGCCGACGGTGTATCGACCTACGTGATGCTCTATGTGCAGCACAAACCCGGCACTTCAAGCCCGGACCACGTCCATCCGTGGGAGCACCAGGCGTTCATAACTGAAGGTGCGGGTGTCCTGACAGTGGAAGGCAAGCAGTACCCGGTCAAAGCCGGAGATGCCGTGCTGGTTCCCGGCGGTGTACGTCACCAGTTCACGAACACTGGTGATGTGATGATGTCTCGCGTCACGGTCAACCCTATTGAGTCTGTCGGCAAGGAATAGCTGCTGGTCCGCTCAAGCACAGGGTGAAAACAACTGGTTCCATGCTAGCAACGCTGTAAGTAGTATCAAGTCAGAGTTTTACCAACTGAGATTCTGGAGCATGAGACGATGCCAGCAAACCTCTACCAGATCATCATCGTCGCGTGGAATGTAAAGCGAGTCGCAGAGTTCTACCGGGATATCGTCGGTTTCAAGGTCACTTATCCATCTCCGGAACGCGACCTTGAGAACGAAAACTGGATAGCGTTCGATGCCGGTGGAGTGACTTTGGCTATCCACGGTGGCGGCGACATTAGAGGTAGTGGTGCCGTTCTGCTGTCCGTCAGAGTGGATGACCTTGAGTTCACCTACTGGGACTTGAAGAAGCGCGGTGTGGACATTCAGCCACCACGAGAAGTGTCCCCGGGTGTACGGGCAGCAAAGGCACGCGACCCAGAAGGCAATGTTCTTTCTTTCGAACAGGT
>JAURLM010000209.1 GCA_030831265.1 Chloroflexota bacterium | reverse complement strand
TGTCACGAATTGGTCAGACACCCATTCCGGTTCCGTCCGGAGTAGAGGTGAAAATAGAAAAGACGAGCGTCTCTGTAAAAGGGAAGCTCGGTGAGTTAGCGCGTCCGGTATCGCCCAAAATCGATATCAAGATGGCTGATGGCGTAATCACTGTTGAACGGCGTGATGACGAACCTGAAAGCAGGTCATTGCATGGCCTGACCCGCAGCCTTGTCAGCAATATGGTGGTAGGTGTGAGCACTGGCTTCCAGAAGCGCCTGCAGCTAAGCGGTACCGGTTACAGGGTGCAGCAGCGTGGCAAAGGCCTGGAGATGAGCCTGGGATTTTCTCACCCGGTCCTGGTTGACCCGCTGGGAACCAACAGCCTTGCGGTAGACGGGCAGACCACCGTAGTCATCAGTGGACCTAACAAGGAAACAGTAGGCGAGCAGGCAGCACGTATTCGTAAGATTCGTAAGCCGAACGCTTATTCAGGCAAGGGTGTCAGGTACGAAAATGAAGTCATCAGGTTGAAGGCCGGTAAGGCCGCTGGTGGCAAGGGAGCCAAGTAATATGCCAAGCCGCAGGTTTGACCCGGGCAGGCGAGCACTGCGCCACCGCCGGGTTCGAAAGTCGGTTTCGGGTACGGAAGCACGCCCACGTCTTTCCGTGTTCCGATCGAACAAGCAAATATATGTTCAGTTGATTGACGATACAGCAGGTCGGACCATCGTAGCCGCATCAAGCCGGGAGACTGGAATTGATGGTGGCAAGATTGCCACGGCAGCAGCCGTTGGTGAGGCTATTGCGAAAAAGGCGACTGATGCTGGAGTCAAACAGGCTGTGTTTGACCGCGGTGGGTACAAATACCATGGCCGGGTCAAAGCGTTGGCCGAGGGCGCACGCTCCGGAGGACTGGATTTCTAAATGGTAAGTAGCGAACGACAATCTGACCGGCGCGGTTCACGCCGAAGGGACGAGCAGGAAGAGTCTGCCTACATTGAGCAGGTGGTGAAGATTCGCCGCGTGTCCAAGGTGGTGAAGGGTGGCCGTAACCTGACGTTCAACGCAATGGTCGTTGTCGGAGACGGCGCAGGTAACGTTGGGATTGCACTGGGTAAATCCGGTGTGGTGCCAGACGCTGTCCGCAAAGGCACAGCGAACGCCCGCAAGGGCATGGTTCCCGTGCAGCTCAAGAACACAACTATTCCGCATGAAGTTACATACCGCTTCAGTGGCTCCTCCGTGCTGCTTAAACCAGCGGCTCCGGGTACAGGAGTTATCGCAGGTGGTGGTGTCCGCGCCGTGCTGGAAGCAGCCGGTGTGAAAGATGTTCTGACCAAGACGTTCGGTTCAACGAACGCTATTAACGTGGTCAAAGCCACACTCGAAGCCCTGAAGCAGCTACGTGACCCGGAGACTGAAACAGCGCGTCGTAAAGCTGCTGCAACACAGGCGTAAAGGACGGCGAAGTCTGACATGGCGAAGATTCGAATCACACAACTCAAGAGTCCTATCGGCACCAAGCCTCATCAACGTGCGACGTTGAAGGCGCTTGGCCTCCGGCGTATTCGCCACCAGGTGATCCAGGATGATTCTGCGGTGATAGTCGGCATGATCAAGAAGGTTGATCACCTCGTTTCGGTTGAACCCGTTAAATAACTTTTGGCGCGCCAGGAAATTGGCGTAGGACGCGGTAACGCAAACAGATATGACAGGACTACACGAACTAAAGCCATCAACCGGTTCTCGACGTGGAACACGCAGAGTGGGCCGCGGTGATGGCAGTGGACGAGGCTCAACTTCTGGTCGTGGTAACAAGGGTCAGAAGGCTCGCAGCAAGGTTCACCCACTTTTTGAAGGTGGACAACTGCCGCTTATCAAACGCCTCCCTTACATGCGTGGATTCACGCCGTTGAACCGCGTCGAATATGTGCCAGTTAACCTTGCACAGCTAGAAGCGCTTTTTGAAGCCGGTTCAGATGTGACACCTCAGGTGCTACTTGAACGCAGAGTTTCACGCCGGAAGCAGGACCCCATCAAAATTCTTGGCGAGGGTGATTTCTCGAAGAAGCTCAACGTTTCCGCACATGCCTTCAGCAAAAGTGCACGGGAAAAGATTGAGAAGGCCGGCGGCACCGTGACAGTCATTGGCGCTGCGAAAGGCGGTTGAGCTGAATCATGATGAGGCAGGCAAACGCCCAGCGCTCTGAAGGCTCTGGGAGGCCAGCTCTACTGCAGGCGATGATCGACGCCATGCGGATACCGGATCTCCGGTACCGGATCCTGTTCACACTTGGTGTACTGATCCTATTTCGCTTCATCGCGCACGTCCCACTTCCGGGTGTTGACCGGGAAGCACTGAGCGCAGCTTTCGATGCTAACCCGTTCCTGGGCATCCTCGACTTGTTCAGTGGTGGTGCTCTCCGTAACCTGAGTGTTGCTGCACTAGGCGTGTACCCGTATATCACTGCGTCAATTATTCTCCAGATTTTGACGCCGATCATCCCGAGCCTGAAAGCTCTCTCTCAAGAGGGTGAAGCAGGCAGGAAGACGATCAACCGCTACACGCACTACATGACTGTTCCACTCGCAATCTTGCAGGGTTACGGACAGCTCAACCTTTTCTCCGGATCATTCGGTTCAGGCGCAATCTCTGGAATTGGATTTGGTTCAGGCCAGATCATCAACACTGTTTCCATCCTTGTAGCCATGACAGCAGGCACAATGTTGCTTGTGTGGCTTGGTGAACTGGTAACGGAAAAAGGCATCGGTAACGGCCTTTCGCTAATCATCTTTGCCGGTATCGTTTCCACGCTTCCACAGGTTGTCGGTCAGCTCTGGCTTTTGCGTGACCAGGTTTTCCAGGTGGGAATGCTCATCGCTATTGGCCTCCTGATCGTCTACCTGATCGTTTACTTCAACGAAGCACAGAGGCGCGTCCCTGTGCAGTATGGGCGGTCTGTTTTCAGAGGAGGACGGATGTACCGGCAATCCGGCGCGTCTCATCTTCCGTTAAGAGTTAACGCCGCAGGGATGATTCCGCTTATCTTCGCGTTCTCATTGATAACGCTGCCAACCGTTGTCATCAGCTTCTTTCTTGACCCCAGGTCGGACAGCTTCATATCGAATTCCGCACAGTGGCTCTATGACAACCTTGGAGTTACCTCAACGCCATACTGGATAGCAATATTCTTCATGGTGGTGGCGTTCACGTTCTTCTACACACTGGTAACTCACTCTCAGCAGAACCTTGCCGAGAACCTGCAGAAGAACGGTGGTTTCATTCCGGGAATCCGGCCGGGACAGCCAACGCGTGACTACCTCATGCGGGTTGTTCTCAGGATCACCTGGGGTGGAGCATTGTTCCTCGGTGTCATCGCCGTTATGCCGTGGCTGGCCGGGATCGTAACGAACCTGGATGCAGCCACCAGTATCGTCCAGAGCACCAGCCTGCTGATTATGGTGGGTGTTGCGCTGGATACCATGCGACAGCTTGAAGCACAGCTGCTCATGCGTAACTACGAAGGCTTCATCAGGTAGACACGGAAGAACCCGCATGAGAATCGTACTATTCGGCCCTCCCGGAGCAGGGAAGGGCACTCAAGGTGTTCGGCTTGCCGAAAAACTGAACATCACGCACCTGGCAACCGGCGACATGCTGCGCGCTGAAGTGGGAGCAGGATCAGAGCTTGGCAAGTTGGCCAAGCAATATATGGATCGTGGGGACCTGGTCCCGGATGAAGTGATCATCAACATGATCAAGTCCAGGCTCGGTGGTGGCGACGGTATGCTGATCGACGGCTTTCCGCGTACACTCGGCCAGGCTGAAGCGTTGGATGCAGCTCTTCAAGAGGCCAACAAGCCGCTGGATAAGTGCGTTTACTTCAAGGTGGATCAAGATGAGCTGGTCAAACGGCTCATCAACCGCGCCAGCGAACAGGGCCGGTCTGACGATACACCAGAGACTATTTCGAGGCGTATGGATGTCTACCAACAGCAGACAGCGCCGGTTCTCGACTACTACCGGTCATCCGGCAGAATTGTCGAGATTGATGGGTTGGGAACACCGGATGAGGTGTTCAACAGGTTGATATTGGCAGTAGGCGGCGAGAACAAAAACTGAGTCCGTTGCGGTTCGCTCCGGGAATCAGGTTCATATTTGGGTGAATGTGCGCTACAATCGTTGTTGGTCGGATTTGTAGTGATACATACCGCCCGGTTTCGGGAACCTGAGACTTGGGATGCTGACCGAGTGAAAACAGGGTCAGCGAACTGGAAAACAGGCTCGCAACAGGGCGGATTGTCGCGTCTGCCAAGAGTGGAATCGCACAAAGCGATACATATTTAGCCCGGCCAGGTTCGAAATACAAGCACTGAGGTGGATGCGCCAACGGCACGGAACCCTGGGTGTTGCCGGGAGTTACATGGCGAAAAAAGAAGCAATAGAGGTCGAAGGTCTGGTGGATGAGGCGCTGCCGAATGCGGTTTTCCGTGTAGAGCTGCCCAACAAGCATGAAGTGCTTGCTCATGCATCAGGAAAGATTCGCAAGAACTTCATCCGGATTCTTCCGGGTGACCGGGTTCTTGTGGAACTGTCCCCGTATGACCTCACGCGCGGTCGAATTACGTACCGGTTCAAGTAAGAACAGGGACACAGATCGATCACGGGAGACTGGCGATTATGAAGGTTCGAGCCTCGGTCAAGCCGATGTGCCCGAAGTGCAAAGTGGTTCGTCGTCGCAGGACGTTGCGCGTCATCTGCATTAACGTCAAACACAAACAGGCGCAGGGCTAGCAGACGGTAAAAATATGGCGATTATTTCCGGCGTAAACATTTCAGACAACAACAGGCTTGAATTTGCTCTGACGCATATTCATGGCATTGGTGCAGCTACCTCGAAGAAGATTCTCGACGAGATTGGCCTGTTGGAAAACCCTCGTGTGAGAGATCTCACGGAAGAGGACCTTGCGCGAGTCCGTAGCGCGATTGAACGGACTGGTCTGTTGATCGAAGGTGATCTGCGTCGAGAGACCCAGATGAACATTCGGCGTCTGACAGATATACAGTCTTACCGCGGTATTCGGCATCGCAGGCAGCTACCCGTTAACGGTCAGCGCACCAAGACCAACGCTCGTACGCGGCGTGGACGCCGCCAGACAGTTGCAGGTAAGAAGAAGACCGCAGCTCATTAGGACACTGACATACAGTTGAGGTAGATAAACGCGCCTCAATCGTTGTAGAACATCATCAGCAAGAGACCAATAGATGCCAAGAAAGCCTCGAACTCGCCGTAGGGAAAAGAAATTCGTGCCACAGGGGCACGCGTACATCAACGCTACGTTTAACAACACGTTGATTACCCTTACTGATCCCCAGGGCAATGTCATTGCTCAGAACAGTGCCGGTGGCATGGGCTTCAAGGGCTCACGCAAGTCAACTGCCTTTGCAGCTCAGCGGGCAGGTGACACCGCCGCTCGGAATGCAATGGAACACGGGCTGCGGACCGTTGACGTTTATGTGAAAGGCCCCGGCGCTGGCCGCGAAAGCGCAATTCGCGCTCTGCAGTCAGCAGGTATCCGAGTGGTCAGCATCAAAGACATCACCCCGATACCGCACAACGGTTGTCGCCCGCCTAAGAAGCGGAGGGTCTAACCCGATTTGACGTTTTCCACCCCGTAGAGCTAACGGGGTGTTCTGTCGATTTGAAGCACTTGGACGTTGGAACTACGGAACCGACGGACGGAACGCACAGGGAGTTCGATGGCACGGTACACCGGCCCACTACGAAAAAAAATGAAGGCACTCGGCATGGTCGCTCAAGAGCGAACCAAGGGCCGTGGGCCTCAGCAGCGCGCTCCACGCCGCAGGCAATCCCAGTACGGTTTGCAGCTTCAAGAGAAGCAGAAAGCCCGGCTGATTTACGGCGTGCTTGAGCGTCAGTTCAGTAACTACTACAAGGAAGCTGCGCGGCGATCAGGCGTGACTGGTGACAACTTGATCCAGTTGCTTGAATCCCGACTGGACAATGTTGTATACCGCCTTGGCTTTGCTGGTACGCGGCCTCAGGCCCGCCAGATTGTTTGTCATGGGCATATCCGAATTGATGGTAAGAAGGTGAACATTCCTTCCTACCAGGTGAAACCGGGGCAGAAAATCACATGGAAAGACAAGTCCAAGGAAAGCGGACTCTTCCAAGTGGTTTCCGCCAATACCGGTATGGGTAAGGGTGCACAGGTCCCCAGCTGGCTCCGGGTAAGCCCGGACGATGCAGCGGGTGAAATGGCAACGACGCCGAACGCCATGGAAGGCGAGCCCGGCATCGACACCCGTCAGATTGTTGAGTACTACTCAAGGAGGTAGGTCCTGTGCTAGAGCGCATGTATGGCATCACTCCGCATGATGAGTTGCCACCTCCTCAGGTTGAGGTACCGGCACTTGGCGTGAAGGTAATGGAAGCAGACGGTGAGTTTGGTCGCTTTGTGGCCGAACCATTGGAGCGCGGCTGGGGTGTCACACTTGGCAACCCGCTTCGTCGTTCCCTCCTGAGCTCCCTTTCCGGAACAGCCATCACGTGGGTAAAGATTGATGGCGTCCTGCACGAGTACTCCACCGTGGAGCACATGCGTGAGGAAGTCAGCGAATTCCTGCTGAACGTGAAAGGTGTACGGCTTCGTTCCCTGGCAGACCGCCCGGGACGCCTCAGACTGGAAGTTGACGGCGAAGGTGAAATCCGCGCCGGAGACATCATGGCCACGGCTGATTTTGAGATTGTGAACCCGGAACACCACCTTGCAACGCTGGACTCGTCCTCAGCAAGGCTTTCCGTGGAATTCAACGTTGAGCAAGGCGTAGGCTACCGGCCCGCCGCTCACGACGAAGGTCTGCCGATCGGTATTCTTCCTGTGGATGCAGTGTTCACACCGGTGCGGAAGGCTAACTTCCGGGTCGAAGCGACACGCGTCGGTCAGCAGGATGACTTCGAGCGGCTTATCGTAGAGGTATGGACGGACAGGACCATCACCCCGCTTGAGGCAGTACAGACTGCTTCCAACCGGCTGATGGAGCGGTTCTACCTGTTCTCCACGCTGGACAAGGAACCGGTTGAAGAAGCAGGGCCAGCAGCTGGCCTCGGAATCTCACCGGAGATCTACAACACACTTGTTGAAACGCTGGATCTGTCTGCACGGACACTCAACTGCTTGAAGCGCGCTGGTATCAACAGGGTCGGTGAAGTCCTGTCGATGCCGAAATCTGAACTTCTGAAGATCAGAAACTTCGGACAGAAGTCGTTGGATGAGTTGTACGAGAAGCTATCAGAGAAGGACCTCCTTCCTGAAGGTATCTCAAGCGACACGAGGGTTGATGAAGACGAAGAAACAGACAGCTCCGATGATGACGCGGGAGATGAAGACGAATGAGGCACAGAGTCTCAGGCAGGAAATTCGACAGGCCAACAGGGCATCGGACAATGATGTTCCGTACGCTTGTCACGGACTTGCTGAAGCATGGCCACGTACGCACCACAGCGGCAAAGGCTCGTGAAGTGCGGCCGATGGCTGAAAAGATGATTACGCTTGGTAAATCAGGCTCTTTGCACGCTAGGCGTCAGGCAGCGGCTTTCATAACGGAATCAAGGGTCGTTTCATCGGTATTCGATGACCTGGCTGACCGTTACAAGACTCGCCCGGGTGGGTACACCCGTATGACGAAGCTGGGCCCACGCAAGGGTGATGCGTCAGAGATGGCGCTGTTAGAACTGGTCTAGTAACGACCAACGGTCGATGTTGGCTGAGACGCTATGCGATACGCATTGCTGGTTGAGTACGACGGTACTTCATTCCACGGGTCTCAGTTGCAACGACAGGAGCGAACGGTCCAGGGTGAACTGGAAACGGGGCTCCAGAAGATTTATGGTGTGCATGCTAGGGTCCGGCTCGCAGGTCGAACGGATGCTGGTGTTCATGCGACAGGGCAGGTGGCGGTCTTCGATGGTGAGGACAGGCACAGCCCGCTGACGATACGGGAAGCGCTGAACTTCCACCTGCCGGATGATGTGGCAGTAATGGGAGTGGAGCCGGTGGCGGATCAATTCGACCCGCGAAGGCGAGCGTTACGCCGTGAATATGTGTTCAACCTGAATGATGGGCCAGTTCGTTCGCCTTTAGGGCGCTGGACAGAGGTGCGCATTAAGACCCGCCTTGATGTGGCGGAGATGCAGATCGCAGCGAAGTGCTTCGGAGGAAGCCATGATTTCGCTTCGTTCGCAGGGCCGGCAACACCGGCGGATGCGACGACGATTCGCAAGGTTGATGTGGTTGATGTGGTGCGGGTGGATGGTAGCCGGATCAGGATGAAAATCAACGGCAATGCCTTTCTGCACCAGCAGGTGCGAAGGATGGCCGGTGCGCTTGTCCGGGTTGGCACTGGAAAATTGAACAAGATGGAACTGGCCGGATTGGTAGAGAAGCCTGTTAGGGGTTCCGCCGGATGGCCGCTGAGTCCTGAAGGTCTATGCCTTGCTCGTATTGAATACGGCAAAGACGGGCCATTTCAGGCTAAAACTGAGTACAATTAGCAGGTTGTCCGTAAAGACGCATGGTCTTCGGGACCGCAGACTGGTTCAGAGATAGATGGTTACAAAGCTATAGCCTTACAACCCCAGTGCCGGTGATCTGGAAGCAGATTGGCATGTGCTGGATGCCCGTGGTCAAATCCTGGGCAGACTGGCCACCCAGGCCGCAACGCTGCTCATGGGCAAGCACCGCCCAAACTATGTACCGCACATGATTTCCGGTGACTTCGTGATTATCACGAACGCTGCGGAAGTGGCGACCTCTGGTAACAAGGCTGAGCAGATCGTTTACAAGCGACACAGCCAGAAGCCGGGGAACCTCAAAGAAATTCCGTTCCGCCGTGTTCAAGAGACCTTTCCTGAACGGATCATTGAGCACGCTGTTCGCGGGATGCTTCCCAAGAACAAGCTTGGCGAACGCATGATCCGACGCCTCAAGGTGTACGCCGGTGAAGAGCACCCACACGCTTCGCAGATTGCATGGACCGAGAAGCGCCCTGAGCGCGACGCTATTGCGGCTGCGAAGGCTGAAGAAATTGCTCGTGACCGTGCCGCAAGCAGAGAACTCGCTGCTGCCAAGAAAGACATAGCTGAAACCGCAGCTGCTAAGGCTCCAAAAGCCGAGGCAGCCGCAGCGACTGAGGCTCCCGCCAAGAAGAAGCCATCGGCACGAGCTACAGCTACAAAGAAGGCGACTGCAGCGAAGAAACCTGCCGCCAAGGCTGCTGCAAAACCAGCAGCAAAGAAGCCAGCCGCGAAAAAGACGTCCACCACCCGCAAAGCCAAGTCCAGCGAATAGTCCGGAGTTAACGATTTGACGCAGCAGCAGTACTACTACGGCACAGGCCGACGCAAGACTTCGGTCGCCCGGGTTCGTGTTTACAACACTCCCGGTGGCTTCACTGTGAACGGTAAGCCCCTTGAAGAGGCTATTCCTCAACAGGCATGGGCACAGATGGCCATCGCTCCGTTGGGTGTAACCAACCTTGCGAACAATGTGACAGTAGTTGTGAAGGCCCACGGCGGCGGTGTCGGCTCACAGGCAGGTGCTGTAGCCCACGGCCTGGCCCGTGCTCTCAGCGTCATGGATGAGGATCTAAAGAAGCCTCTCCGCTCTGCTGGCCTCCTTACACGGGATCCCCGTATGAAGGAAAGCAAGAAGGCGGGTCTCAAGCGCGCTCGTAAGGCTCCTCAGTACACGAAGCGTTAAGCAGCCGAATCTTTCAACCGACGATCAAAAGCACCTCTGGAAATCTTCAGGGGTGCTTTTTTATGTCACTGATTATCCGCGTTCGATAACGAGAGCTCGTTCTAGCCCCGCGAGGTCCGTCAGTACGGATATCTCTGCATTCGGTACGCCGCTCGAAAAATGCAATTTGGCCTCTTCGATGCAAGCCTGTGTCACCGGAGGATCGATTTCAATGACAGCGATGCTGCTGGTTTCCGACATCAACGCTGGCAGTGCTGTTATCAGCGGTCTGTAAACGTCCATTCCGTCTGCCCCGCCGTCCAGCGCACCCCTTGGCTCACGAGCAAGTTCAGGTTGAACTTCATGACTGTCCAGAAACCTGGTCAGAACGTATGGAGGATTCGTGACGATGATGCTGAAAGGCCCTTCTACGTCATCTGCCAGTGAGCACTCTACGAACGTGACACTTGCAGAAACGCCATTTGCGTCCGCGTTCGTCCTCGCAACCTGCAACGCCTCTGCGGATATATCGGTCGCCACCACCGAAGATTCCGGCAACTCTGCCGCGATAGTGATCGCAAGGATGCCGCTGCCGGTCCCGATGTCCAGCACCCGCGGTTTCTCAAGTTTTCGCTCACGTGCAAATGCCAGTGCCTGCTCCACCAGAAGCTCTGTCTCGGGACGTGGAATTAGCACACGTTCATCAACGATGAAGTCTCTCCCATAGAACTCCACCGAGCCCAGGATGTACTGCAACGGCTCGCGTGCAGCACGGCGTCGAACCATTATTTGGATTTGCTTTGCAGCCGTTGTAGATATGACCAAATCGCGGTCGGTCAAGAGACGTTCGCGTGATACTCCCAGCGCTGCCCTGAGAATAGAGCGGGTCTCATACGCTGCATCTGGGATGCCAACAGCACGCAGCTCCTGCTGGATGCGTGCGCTGGCTTCTGGTGCCGTAATCCCTGCGAAACTACCCGCACCGTTGCCGTCACTACCTGATGCGGCCATTGCATGCGCCATGAGTGAATCCGGGAGTGGCGGCTAGTGAGAGCCGACTGCAGCCAGCTTGCGTGCCTGTTCTTCGGATAACAGGGCATCGACGAACTCATCGATCTCACCCGCAAGGACTCGTTCCAACTGGTGGCTGGTGAAGCCTATCCGGTGGTCGGTGACCCGGCTCTGCGGGAAGTTGTAGGTGCGAATCTTCTCTGCGCGGTCACCCGTGCCAACCTGTGCCTTCCGGTCCGCTGCAATCTCGCTCTGCTGGGCGCGAATCTGCTCGTCCCACAGCCGTGATCGTAGAATTTCCATCGCCTTCAACCGGTTCTGAAGTTGTGACCGCTCGTTCTGGCAGGTCACCACGATGCCGGTCGGAATATGTGTCAGGCGAATAGCCGTCGCCACCTTGTTGACGTTCTGACCGCCGGCACCGCCAGAGTGATAGACATCCGTGCGTATGTCATTGTCGCTAATATCAAGGTCAACCTCTTCCGCCTTGGGCAGAACGGCGACCGTGGCGGTCGAAGTGTGGATGCGACCTTGCGACTCTGTGGCAGGTACACGCTGCACCCGGTGGACACCACTCTCCAGTTTCAGGCAACGGTACGCGCCATCACCGGAGACTTCGAATACCACCTCTTTGATGGCACCCACACCGGTCTCATTGCTGTCCAGTACCGCAAGTTTCCAGCCCTTGGTTTCTGCATATCGCTGGTACATGCGGAGCAAGTCTGCAGCGAACAGGCCAGCCTCATCGCCACCTGCACCTGCGCGAATTTCCACGACGGCGTCTGCGTGTTCAGTTGCGTCTTTGGGAATTAGCTCTGCCTGAATGCTTTCGATAAGAGGGCCGACTTTTTCCTCCAGCTCGCTCACCTCTGCCGAAGCCATGTCCAGCATTTCCGGGTCAGTCTCCTCCGCAACCATCGCCTGCGCTTGTTCCAGCGTCTTGCTGGCGGAGTCATACTCGTGCCACAGGTCGACAATCTTCTGAAGCTCGCTGTATTCCCGCCCGAGACGACGCATTGCGTTCGGGTCCTGAGAAGTTTCGGGAAGCGAAAGAAGCCGCTCCACCTCTGCATGGCGGTCGGCGATTTCCTGGAGTCTGGATAACATGGAATCCTGCATCAGTTGAGAATAGCACGCGGCCACCGGGCAGGCCGTAGTCCGGAGATGCCTGCGAGGCCGAAATTCCTGTGGTTAGCGGTTCTGCAGGCGGGTGGCAACGTCTGGTAACGCAACCTCGTACTGAGGCGTATCGGAATCCAGCGGCTTTACCGCGACTGTCCCGCCTTCCAATTCTCGTTCTCCGAGTATCAATGCGTTTGATGCACCTGCCTGGTTCGCAAAACGCATCTGGGCCTTGAATGAGCGCTCAGGGGCGAGGACCGACGCCAGACCCGCCGCCCGCAGTGTGGTCGCAAGCTTCGCTGCCTGCTGGCGTGCTGCTCCAACGCTGACGATCACCGCCGTGAGTACGGGCGTAGGCGGAATTGGAACCTGTTGCTCTTTCAGTTCAAGGATGATTCGCTCAATGCCTGAACCGAACCCGATTCCGGGTGTCGCAGGCCCACCGAGAATCTCGACAAGCGGGTCATAGCGTCCACCGGCCAGTATCGTGCCCTGGCTTCGCGCTCCATACGGTTCAAACTCGAACACCGTGCGGTTGTAGTAATCCAGGCCGCGCACCAATCGGTGATCGATCTCGTATTCGAACTCAGGGTAAACCTGCTTGAGGTTGCCCAGAAGCGCAAGCAATTCGTCCCAGTGTTCGCGTGATGCCGCTCCGAGATAGTCCAGCGACCGCGGCGCATCCTCGCCAATTTTGCGAGTGGCCGGTTCCTTGGAGTCGAGCA
>JAURLM010000208.1 GCA_030831265.1 Chloroflexota bacterium | reverse complement strand
AGGCCAAGACGTGCCTGGTAGCTCTTTGCTATTTCATCAAGGCCACTCTGCAGCGCACCACCACGCTGGGCTTCCAGGAGTAGTTTTTCCTTGACAGGGTCCTGCCCTGAAAGCCTTGGGATGATGAAGATCACCGTGCTCGCAACCCAGATTACGAACAAGAAGAAGAAGAACCGCCTGAACACGTAGCTGCGGTATACGGCCAGTGCTATTGCCAGGAAGCCTTCTTCCCGAAGGAGCGCCAACCTTCCCTGCTTTTCGTTGTTCGCGGTAGGCGGGGTTTCAACTACTGTTGACACAGACTTTGTTCCTGTTCCTCAAACCAGCCGTTATTTATCCAGATCTCTGGTCACCAACACGTTCGGATTCTCTAGTACAGACGCTGCTGAAACCGCGCCAACATACCGAGGGCAATCTGTTGCTGCACCAAGTGACCGGGAATCATACCGGCATGACGGGGCATCTTGTCAACTTTATGTTTGCCGTAAGCCAGTTTGCCGACGAAGAAATGACGTTACTGTCCGAATCTGCCGTATTCCACTTCGCCGCGCAGTAAAACCATTGGATTCCATTCATTTAGTGTGTGTTTACAAACTGTAGAACTTGACGCGGGTAGTTCATCCGTTATAAAAATGCCCGCTAAGCCGGGGTGACACCGCCCCGGGACATTTTCTGTGTACGTAATCTATCGTCACAGCACCGCCTGACGGAGGTAGGAAATTGAATCTTTATCGATACAGGGGCGTCCTGTTAGCGTTACTTGCGCTGGCTATGATGGCAGCCATCGCATGTGGCAGCAGTGATGACGGCTCGTCCTCGGACGCTGGCGGGTCATCCTCTGATGGTGGCAGTTCCTCCAGCGATGGTGGCAGCTCCTCCAGTGACGGTGGAAGTTCTGCGAATGTCATACCTGCGGGTCGTGACATTGCCCGGGACAAGACCCTGATCAGCTACCTGGGTGGTGCTGAAGGTCGATTCGTTGACCACCAGCTCTGGAACCCGTACGCGATTGGTGCGAACCACCAGTCGGGTCCGAACATCATCTTTGAGCCACTGGCATTCTTCTCTGCGTTTAACAACGAGACGATTCCGTGGCTTGCAACTGACTGGTCGTTCAATGACGACTACACCGAACTCACGATCAACCTTCGAAAAGGGGTGAAGTGGAGTGACGGTGAAGAATTCAACGCTGATGACGTTGTTTACACACTCAATACCCTTCTGGAACTGAAAGAACAGGTCCGCTGGGGTACTGACGTAGGTAACGTGCTGGACAATGCAGAGAAGACTGGAACCCACCAGGTCAAGGTTCACCTGAGCCGACCTGACCCACGGTTCATGTTCCTGCTCACGTACAAATACGACATCGGTGTCTACATCGTTCCTGAGCACCATTACAATGGCCAGGACTGGACCACGTTCACTGACTACGACCCTGCAAAGGGCTGGCCGCTCTCGACCGGTCCATGGCAGGTTGTTTCCGGTACGCCTGAACAGAAGGTCATCGACCGCCGGGATTCCTGGTGGGGCGTAGGCCAGTCAGACCTTGGTGCTTACGCAAAGCTGCCGGAGATGGAGCGGATAATCTACCTTCCGACTCCTGACCAGACGGCTCGTGCACAGGCACTGATTGCTGACCAAGTCGACTACTCTGCTATGACGACTCCGGCCGTTATCGCTGACGTTCTTGCTCAGAACTCAGACCTGACCACGCACACAGGTAGCGACAGCCCAATGGGTTACGTTGACTGGTGGCCGGTGTCCCTGGGCTTCAACAACAGCGGAAAGTTTGGTCCTTACGACAACCCTGACGTGCGTTGGGCGTTCTCGAAGTACCTGAACCGCGAAGAACTGCGACAGGTTGCGTACGATGGTGCGGCAGCGTTTAACCCGCTGACGATGCCTCAGTACCCACCACTGCAGCCGTACTTCGATGCTGTCGCTCCACTATTGGAGGAGTACGACACGACGGAGTACAACCCGTCAGAGGCCGATGCACTGTTGACCGGTGCGGGCTTCTCCAAGAACTCTGATGGAATGTGGGCTGATGCCCAGGGCAACACAATCAACTGTGAGATCATCGGTTTCAGCCCATGGGTTGACCTCGGTCCTATCACGGCTGAGCAGTTGCGCAAGGCTGGTATTAACGCCAGCTACATCCAGCCACCTGATGCTTCCAGCCGAATGGCTGAAGGTAACTTCGAGTGCTTGATGTTCGGACACGGTGGTTCAATCCGTGACCCGTACTTCACGATGAAGCTGTACCAGTCCGCATCGGTAAACATCCCGGGTGGTCACCAGGTCAACTTCTACCACTGGGAGAACGCAGAGTGGGACCGCCTGACAGACGAGATCGCCAAGACCTCGCCAGATGATCAGGCTGAGGTTATCGACCTGTACAAGCAGGCGATGGAGATCTGGCTGCCTGAGCTGCCAGACGTGCCGATTCTTGAGTTCTACCACCGCATCGTGATGAACGAAAAGCGATGGACGAACTGGCCGCAAGGCACGGACACAACCGGTTACGTGAACGAGGCCTCATGGCACCTCACGTGGTCGCTGGTCCTCCACAGGATCGAAGCTGTCAAGTAGGCTAGCGTCGACCTAAAAGACGACATTGAGACCCCGCTGGATGCAAATCCAGCGGGGTCTTTGTTTGCCAGTCACTCACATCGAGTTCTGACATCGCTGGCTGTCGATATCAGGCCCCCGGCATGTTCATCCGTAGCACGGCGTGTGCAAGGTGCAGGTGAAGAGAGACGTTGGCAGCTGGAGAGGTGGAGCGAGATTTGGCGATTTACGGGCGGGAGTGGGCGCCAGCGCATTTCGCCGCCCCGTTGTTGGGGGCGGTAAGACCGTTGATGCGCACTGCTGTGCTGGGGTGCTGTCAGGACTGGTTGCGGTGCACGGCATCACTAGATGAAGTGCTGATGACCCGCGGCACAGGTACTTATGCCCGTATCTAGTTAGAGCGGTGAGTGGTTTGATTTGGTAGCGCTGATTTCCGGCGACCTATTCCAGCTGTTCCAGCAGGGCGTTACACACGATGAACGCTTCCTCGGAATTGGGGCCTTCGCACATCAGGATCATGTTGCCGATGATGACGAAATCACCGTAGTGGGCGGTGTAGTTACAGCCTGAGTGCGCAACACTGCGATTGCACTGTCGCCGATCTTTCGCACCTTCCTCCCACATCACGTCTGACCCCACAACTACCGCGTCCTCACCTGTCGCCCCTTCGGCCCAACTGGTGCCCTGTGCGATGGCGTCAGCATGTGAGGGGTACAGCCGGACTTCATAGTCCTTCTGGTTGAAAATTATGTTCCAAGCATCCACTGCACCGGGGAGATCCGTCACGTCATACTGCTTGGGAGTCTTTGCACCTGTGATCTTGAGATCGTCAATCGTGTAGACGCGGCCGTTATCTTCGACAATGCGCACTGGTCCCATATCAGAGTTAGCACCAACACTGTCGTTCTTTGAGGAGCTACCGTCGTCGCTTCCACAGGCGCCAAGCATCATGGCAGCGGCGAACAGCAAGAAAAGTAGAGCTGAAGTGCGTTTGAGAGATACAGGCTGATTCATCTTGCGGCTTCTTAATATCTGTTCCAGTCAGTCAACCGTCTGCGCGTTGCTGCTCCAGGGTATGCCAGTAAAACGAGTCACGGGCGGAATTACCGCCCGTGACTTTCCAACGTATTCGAGCGAAAGGTATTTGATACTCAGGAAGGCAGTACGGCGAGCAAGTCTTCGCAAGCATCCAGGGCTCCAATGGAGTCTTTACCCTGGCATAGCAGAACCATGTTGCCCCGAATGACATAATCACCATACTTGGCGTTGTCACACTTTCCGGAGTGGTGGCCTCCGTTGCCAGCACACTGTCTGCGTTCTGTCAGTCCTACCTGCCAGCGCTGGACACTCTCCAGGATCTGAGCGTCTTCGCCAGTTGCTTCGTCAGCGAAGGAAACGCCGGGGTCCAGTGCTTCCTGGTGTGACGGGTAGAGACGAACCTCGTACTCCAGCCGGTTGTATGGGTCAGTCCCGTAGAAGCCATAGTAGGCGGCCGTTGCGCCATCCAGTCCCTCGACATCGTACGTCTTGCTCTTCTTGAAGCCGACTGCAACGAGGTCATCAATGGTGAAAACAGCGTCAGGCTGTGCGATCTTGTCGAAGCCAATTTTGCCGCCGGATGCAGGTGCTCCGGAATCACTGCTGGTGCCGTCGTCGCTGCCACATGCGATACCAATGATCGCGATAGCGGCCATGATAAGGATGAGGCTGAAGGATGCCGGGCGAAGGGACGACTTTCGAGAAATATTGTCCATCTCTTTTCTCCTTAGATAGACGGTATGAAACCTGTCCCCCCATGGGTAATTTGCGCGCAATGTGTCATGTGTGAGCCATTTGCTGTTAACGCGTGATCACATCAAAGTGCGGGACGGCCGGAGTATAACGCACACGGTGTGGTTATACGAAATGTTCGAATACGGAATGCGCTGAAATGATTAGTTGAGCGCCGTTGCCATCAGCGTACAGTTGTCGCGGGCGTCATCCGTATTTATCCCTTCACAGAGCACGATGATGTTGCCGAGAATCATGTAGTCCTGGTAACGCGGAACTCCGGTGCCCTGGCTCGCCCCTGGGCCAACCACACGACGCCTATCGAGCAGGCCTACATCCCATGTTGCTTTGTTGGAATTCAGCACAGCGTCATCCCCACTACCTTCATCAGCTAACGCCGTACCGGAAGCAACGGCAACATCGTGCGTTGCGTATACGCGTACCTCGAAGTCTGTCGGTGCGGTTTTGGCAGTTGGAGTCCAGAAGCCATAGTAGGCTCCTGATGCGTCAGGCAACTCGCTCACGTCGTATGACTTGGCTACCTTGTAGCCGAGAGCCTTGACGTCATCAATGGTGAACGTCTTGTCGGTTGT
>JAURLM010000207.1 GCA_030831265.1 Chloroflexota bacterium | reverse complement strand
TCCTCGCCCTGCAAGTTCACCATTAGGCCGCGCATGGTCACGGTCCAGAACCCCGCGGTTGCCAGGATTATCGACATCGCAGGTAGAACTCCGTGGTGCAGCACGCTCAAGATGAATTCCATTGTCCAGCCGGGTTGCAGGTGCAAACCGATGGCAATCCGGTTCTGCTTCTACGCAATTCCGCGCTGGAGGACGGGTTCGCTGTTACCGTGTTGGAAGAAGACCTCCCGGTAATGGCACTTGGTGATCCAACGGGGAGAAAAAGGCTATTCCTGGGACTGGAACCATCAACCTACTCAGGCTCAATGGTCTTCATCAATGAAAATGGCTCCGTGGAGCAATCGATCCCTTACCCGGTACAACCCACCGAGCAGTGATACATCCACCCACAGCCCTGGCTTTCCGCGTGGCAAGAGAACACGTAAATGGCACAAGATTTCGACCTGGTCGTTCTCATAACCAACCCTGACGCTGTCCAGTTGGCGATCTCACGCGATCAGCTCAAGCAGGCAGGTATCCAGTGCCAGGTGCAAAACGAGTCTTTTGGGGGGCTGTACGGCGAGGGTGCGGTACGACTGCAACGATTTGCGGAGCCGCAACTGGTTGTATTTCGCAAGGATGCCAAAAGAGCAGCCGAAATCCTGGGTATACCGGTGCCACAAGAGGCACTCATCGAACAGCGAGTGCGACGACCCGGAATCGCCGGGTGGATACGTTGGATTATCGGGTTGGACTGAGCCGGTTCCGTTTCAACTGTACCGGGAACCTCGTCTTCGCTGTATCCAGACAAGCGTTAAGAGGACAACCGGGAACAGCACGATCACAGCCCCTAACGCGGCGACCATCACCACGGAATCAACGCCCAGCAAGTCATCTATCTTGTGCCTGAGCCAATCGACCAGTTTGGGATCGACAGGTTCAGTGTGGTGGGCAAGCACCCGGTTAAACGCGCTCATTGGAGTGTCCTACTCAATCTCCGTCAGCCCCGGCAGCTGCAACTGGCACCGTTGCAGCCTGCACCGTCGGACCTGAAACCGGGGCAAAGCGTGCTGAGTACCGTTTTTCGCGTATCGAGAGCGCGGTAATGCCGGCCATCAACAAGAACACCGCTCCACCGGCAAAAGCCAGGTCATAACTACCGAACCTGTCGAACACTCTGCCGAACACGATTACCGCTGCACCGCCTCCAAGTTGGTGCGCCATGTTGATTAAACCGGCTAGCGTTCCCAGCTTCTTTACGCCGTACACATCCGCCGCCAGCGAGGTAGTGAGCGGAACGGTTGCCAGCCAGGACATGCCACCGATGATCGCAAACGCCCAGAGAGCGACGCCTCCAGGCAGCACTATCAGACTGACAAATGCCAGCCCGCGCACGAGATAAACCATGCCAAGCAGGTTCTTGCGCTGCATCCTATCTGAGATTGAACCGACCGTAAGAACGCCCATAGCGTTGATACCACTGAGCAGTCCGAAAGCCAGTGCTGCCGTACCGGGAGAGATTCCTTCCGACGAAGCCCATCGCACAAAGTGAACAGAGATAGACGCTGTCGTAACTCCGCACACCCAGTACGCCGCCGAAAGCTGCCACATTGGCGCAGATCGGAACGACTGTTGCCAGCGGTTCGTGGTAAGAGGCCCTGCAGCCGTTGACCGCGCTGTGCGCCCACCCGCCCCATCCTCGAATGATTCAGTATCACCATCCGGCAGCAGGTTCATGTCTTCCGGGCTGCTTCTGACGATCACGATGAGAACGGGCAAGCCAAGCACAAGCATCATCACGCCAATCGTGAGCCATACAGTCTGCCACGACGCGTTGAGCAGGAAATAAGCGAGGAACGGGATCATTATCATCCCGCTCACAGAACCGCCGACCGTCAGAACGCTCATGGCACTGCCACGCCGGCGCACAAACCACCGGGACAGCAACGCACCTGCCGGGGTGAACGACAGTGCGCCTGACGCGAACGACACCACGAAGCCGTAGGTGACCGCAAGCATCAACGGACTGGTGGAAGCAGCAACGAGTATCGTGCCGATGCCCATCAGTAGCATCCCTGCTATCAGCACACGCCGCGCACCAAGCCTGTCAGTAAGCGCACCGAAAAGTGGCTGGCTGACACCATTCACTATCCAGCCGATAGCCGCGGCAACGGATACGGCGGTTGTCGTAACCCCGAAATCCTTCTCCCAGGATTCGACAAACACGCCAAAGCCCTGCCGCACGCCAATCACGATGAACGTGCTGAAAAACAGCGCGGCAACTACGTACCAGCCATAGAACGGCCCGGTTTTCTGCCGGCCCTCATTCACCTAGCTGACTCCAAGAATCTCCGCAGCATCTCTACTGATGATTCCTTCGATGTCAGCTGAGGGAATCGCGGGCAGGTGGTGATCCTTCGCGAACTTTTCCAGACCACGCAGAGCGTCAATGTTGTCCTGCGGCAGCGTCACCGGCCAGTCCGATCCGAAGAAGATCTTGCTCGTGACACCCCATTCGTAGAAAAGACGCATACCTTGCCAGAAGGAATAAGGGCGATAGAACTGCGCCGAGACATCCGCCCAGACATTCGGGTGCTTCCGTACGACCGAAAGCGAATCTCCCTGCCACGGGTGACTGAGGTGGGCGAGGACCATCTTCAATCTCGGGAATGCCATTGCAACCCGGTCCAGTGTCAGAGGGTGCGCATATGTCAGTGGAGCATCAGTCATTGGCGACGTGCCTGTGTGGAAGATGATCGGTATTCCGTCATGCTCCAGGCGAGCAAATAGCCTGAACGCCTCGGGGCCGGTCGGATCAAAGTCCTGGTAGTTGGGGCCGAGCTTGATCACCTTGCAACCAAGGTCACCAACGCAGCGGTCATACTCTTCATCAACGTCCGGGGCCATCGGATGCAGGGACATGCCGGGAATAATTTTCGCCGGGTCCGCCTTTGAAACCACAGACGCAATATCGTTGTGGTTCATGTTTGAAGGCCAGCCACGCCGATCGAGAACCTCCGTGTCCGTCTTCCAAGGCCGAGGAGCGATGCCAAACATGAACGCCTTATCCACTGGCTTCATCGCGTTCAGGTAGTCCTGGATAGTGTTCGTGAGCTGTACCACCTGTCCGGACCGCATCGTCGATTCGGTCCGCACTTCATCCGGTGGGACGTGGTCACGGTGGCTGGGGAGGTGAGTGTGAACATCAACAACTGTCATGGGTTCAGGCTCCACGTTGCGGTTGTGGCGTGTAAGAATGCGCCGCAATCATACGCCCAATACAGATAGTTGCAGCAAGTATCGCGTCAACAACAGCATACTAACCGTTCATTGGCATCACATTTCAACAACACCGTGACCGAACAAAGCGTTGCATTCACCCGCTGGAAGAGCCGCATCCTGTTTTCGTATGCCGCTTTCTACGTGCTGGTGTACATGAGCCGGTTCAACCACTGGCCATCAGG
>JAURLM010000206.1 GCA_030831265.1 Chloroflexota bacterium | reverse complement strand
GCAGCCTGCCACTCCGTGACAGACCAGCAAATCGTCGGGCCTGGCCTCGGTGGAGTAGCCACCCGTGCTGCTACTCGAGAAGCCGGGCTATCGGCAGAGGAATACATCACGAAGTCCATCAAGGACCCGAATTCATTCGTCGTAGAAGGGTTCGCACCGATCATGCCGGCGTTGACCAACCTGTCAGACGGCGATGTCCAGAACCTGGTCGCCTACCTCATGACACTGCAATAGTAATCGGTCAAAAAAACTGAACACAATGAGAGGGTGTCGACCACAACTCGGCGCCCTCTCTTTGCGTTCAGGTTTATTTGAAGTCACCTGCAGCGGCTATCGACCGGGCGATCATCGCAGCCTGGTAACCCGCAGCGAACCCGCCATCGATGTTCACGACGGACACACCTGATGCGCATGAATTCATCATCGCCAGGAGTGCTGCAAGGCCATCGAAGCTAGAGCCGTAGCCAACGCTAGTAGGCACGGCTATCACCGGTGCCGAAACCAGCCCCGCCACCACGCTCGGCAGCGCACCCTCCATTCCTGCCACCACCACCAGCACCTTCGCCGTCCGCAGCACCTCCAGCTTCCCCAGCAAGCGGTGCAGCCCCGCCACACCCACATCGTTCACCTGCTGCACGTCACAGCCCATCAGGCGGGCCGTCAGCACCGCTTCACGAGCCACTGGCAGGTCGGAAGTGCCCGCGGACACCACTGCAAGGCCGTTCACCAGCGGCTTTTCGCCACGAGAGTCAGCCCAGATTATCCGTGCGTCCTCTTCGAACACAGCGGAAGGCAGAACGCGGCTCGTCGCCTCAAACGCCTCCGGGTTTGTGCGGGTCACAAGTACCACGCCGGATCGCTCATGAACCCGTTGCGCTATCGACGCCACCTGCTCAGGAGTCTTGCCTGCGCCGTAAACGACCTCCGGGAAGCCCTTTCGGTGCGCCCGCTCGTGGTCGATCTGGGCGAAACCCAGGTCCTCGATGCGGAGAGATTCCCCCGATCTGGGGAGTTTTGACAGGTCTGCGAGTGCGCTTTCGGCGGTCATACGGCCGGCTGCAACGTCTTCTAGCAGACGGCGCATGGCGCCGTTGGCGTCAGTTGGCGATGTGAGGGATGTGTCGGTGCGGTGCGGGTTTGTCATATTGGCGAAAGGTGAACGCTTGTACGTGGCAGTGTCAGGTTTCGTCGAAATGGCGGCGACCTATGCGGCCGGTGGTCACAGTGGAGCAGGGCACCAGTGCCGACGCTAACCGTAATCGTACCTGTGAACCGGGCGTTTATGGATGGTCAGGTGGCGAAGAGTGGGCAGATGAAGTTGCCGATGCTGGCAATTACCAGTTGTGTTCTAACCGATGCTTGTTGCTCTCCGGTACCGGTAGTGGTTGGCGCATCCATGCGGGTCTGCTGAGCGTTCAGGCACTTGCGTATACCGCATACGTGCTCTACCGCGTATGGGGCAGTGTCGAACTGGGAAGCCGGGCTTCCGAGGCGTTCCGTTCTTTCTCACGTGACTGTACCGACAGACATACAGTTCGATGGCCCGGTGTGTGTCTGAGACACCTGGCGCACGGGAATGTTGGTCGAAATGTCAGACCCTTCCGGTACGGTCGGGGTGACAACTACTGTGATTCTGTTGTGAGTGGAGGACTTGGAAGAAATTGTGCCGTGTCCCGCGTCACCGGGCGCGGTGAGCGGCCCCCCTACGGGTGATTGTTGTTGTCGGAAATTTCCACAAGAACTGGTAGTGACGCCCCGACAGGTGATTCTTTGGAATGGCACATGCATAGACGTTGATGGTTGTGTGACTGCTCCGCACTGCCGGGCCTCACCCCTTGTACGCGCTGATCACACGCACTACTTCTCGGCCGTACTTTTCCCGCTTGGCTGCGCCAATGCCGCTGATGTTCGACAGTTCAGCAACCCGCGTCGGCTGCTGGCGCGCCAGTTCTACCAGGACGCGGTCTTGGAACACCACGAACGGCGGTACTCCATCTGATTGGGCACGAGCCTTGCGCCATTCTCGGAGTCGGTCGAACAACAACTGCTCATCTGCACTGAGATCAGCGACAACCACAGCAGCGTCTGCATTCCGACTATTCGTCGTGCCGTAGCGTGACCCGGAGTCATCCTGTGACCGCCGGGGGACGCGCACCGGTGCCAGCGTGCAGTTGTCACACTCTCCGCAGCGCTGCGTTCCCGGCTCCCCAAAGTAACGCAGCACCACGCTCATGCGGCAGCGGGAAGTGGTGGCAAACTCCACCATCCTCTCCAGCATCTCCAACTCGTACTGCCGATGCCGATGGATGGATTCAGTGCGAATCACCGCCGTGCCGTCCAGTGACTTCAGCGTCATGCCATCGTCAGCGACCAGCCCTGACTCCTGTAGTGATCGCACGGCCATCACAAGGCCCTCGGTGCGTTCATCCTCAAGGATGCGTGACCAGTCCTCGTCCCGTGCCGCCAGCGCAAGTATCTCCGACCACACCTGCCGCACGGCGTCATCGTTCGGGTGATCCTGCTCGATGAAGTACTCCGGGCCGGTTCGTGACCATTGCGAGTAGAACAGCACACACTCAGCAGGTTCACCGTCTCTGCCGGCGCGACCAGCCTCCTGGTAGTACGCCTCGATGCGACGCGGCATGTCGTAATGCACCACGTAGCGAATGTCCGGCTTGTCCACGCCAAGTCCGAAGGCATTCGTCGCCACCATCACATCGACGCGGTCAGTCATAAACGCTCGCTGTCGGTCACGCCGCTCGATTGAATCCAGCCCTGCGTGATAGGCGAGTGCTTTTGCGCCGTTCTCAGAAAGCAGTTCAGCCAGCTCTTCGGTGCGTGCGCGTGAGCTGACGTAGACGACCCCGGAGCGGCCTTTGCGGTCGGCGACGTATTCGGCCAGCTTCTGGCGTCGCTGGTCGTTGGAGAAGTAGCGTTCCACCGAGAATGCAAGATTGAAGCGTTGTACGGAGGCGATCACCTGTCGCGGGTTGCGGAGGCCGAGGCGTCGGACGATGTCATCACGGGCGGGAGCCGTGGCTGTGGCGGTGAGGGCGAGTGTTCTGGGGGAGCCGAGCGCGGTGCGGACGGCGTTGAGTCGCAGGTATTCAGGGCGGAATGTGTGGCCCCATTCAGAGACGCAGTGTGCTTCGTCAATGGCGAGCAGGTTTAGGCCGACGCGGGCGAGTCCGCTGGCGAATATGCGGTTGGCGAGAGATTCCGGTGATGTGTAGAGCAGGTTCGTGTGGCCGTCACGGAATCGCAGGTAGGCGTTGCGCTTTTCGGTGGCGGTGAGAGTGGAGTTGATGAACGACGCTTCGACCCCGTTGGCGCGCAGTCCTTCAACCTGGTCCTGCATCAGTGCGATGTGTGGCGAGACGACCAGCGTGCGGCCGTTGTGCAGGGCGGGGAGAACGTAGGTCATGCTCTTGCCGCTACCAGTTGGTGCAACTGCGAAGACATCGGATTCTTCGAGCGCCCTGAGGATATTCTCTTGCTGCGGGCGCAGGTCAGAGTATCCGAAACGCTCTGCAAGGATGGCGCGGTAGTGGTCGAGCGTGGTTGTGGTGTCCGTTGGAGATTTC
>JAURLM010000022.1 GCA_030831265.1 Chloroflexota bacterium | reverse complement strand
TGCAGCGATCCGTGCGGGGCTGGATGACGCGGGACTGACCACGACGCAGGTGATGGGATATTCGGCCAAGTACGCTTCCAGCTTCTACGGGCCGTTCCGCGAGGCGGCGGAATCTGCGCCACAGTTCGGAGACCGCCGTGCGTACCAGATGTTACCGACGCAGTCAGACGAGGCATTGCTGGAGGTTGAGGCGGACATCGCAGAAGGTGCGGATTTCATCATGGTGAAGCCTGCGCTGGCATACCTCGACATCATCCGGCGCGTGTCTGATCGCTTCACTAACTTGCCGCTGGCTGCTTATAACGTTAGTGGCGAGTATTCGTCGATCAAGGCTGCGGCAGCAAACGGCTGGCTGGATGAGCGAAACTCAGCTCTTGAGGTACTGACAGCGATCAAGCGTGCCGGCGCAGACCTGCTGATCACCTACTTCGCGCTCGACGCCGCCCGCTGGCTGGCCGAAGGCTAGTTACTTAGCGATGCGTTAACGCAGGGCAGTTACCGTAGAGTGATAGGCTCACCCAGAACGTTGGCGTCGCTCACCAACGGCTTTTCCACATTGGAATTTCCTCAATGAAGTCCCCGGACGTCCTGTTTGTTTGTGTGCACAACGCAGGTCGCAGCCAGATGGCGAAAGCGTTTTTCAACATCGAGGCTAAACAAGCAGGCCTGCGGCTCGTCGCAGATTCTGCTGGCACGTTCCCCGCTATGCGGGTTCACCCGGAAGTGCTGGCAGTCATGCATGAGATCGGAATCGGTCTATCTGCCGCAACCGGAAAATTACTAACCGATGATCTGTTAACCGGGGAACCACGCATTATTACGATGGGATGCAGCGTTGATTCTGAGGCCTGCCCGGCGCTACGCCTCGATGCAGTAGTCGACTGGGGACTACCCGATCCGAAAGGCAAATCCCTGGCACATGTCAGGGAGATTCGAGATGAGATACATCAGCGTGTGAAGCTGCTGATTGCCGAAATGGCAGTCAGCGCAGACGTCGGCCGACCCGGCCTCGTAACGCGCTCAACCTGACGGGACCGAACTTTCGGCTGTCAGTGGATGCAGCCCGGTTGTCACCCAGCACGACCACCTCATCATCACGCGGCCACCAGCTTTGATTGCTGGTATCTGCAACCTGCGCGTGCTGACCTGACACCGGCACGCCGTCCACCAGCAACTTGCCGTCAACAAGGGCAATCTCTTCACCGGGCAGACCGACAACTCGCTTCACAATCCAGTGACCGGGAGTTTCAGGGTTTTCCATCCGAACGATGTCAAAACGCTCCGGCACCCGCCCATCGCGGTACGCCCGACGATTAACCAGCATGAATGAGCCGTGCGGTATCGTCGGCTCCATGCTTGCGCCAGAAATGCGGACAATTTTCGAGTTCAGCAGGTCCAGGATTTTTTCAATCACTCTGAAAGACACCTGTTTAGATTACTAATTCGTGATAGATTTACCGGTCTCTAGGCAGCCTCACTGGACTTCCAACTGACCTGAGCGATGCGCGGACTAAGCGCACACGTAATGCACCAGACAAGATAACTGAGTAAGGAGCCCCGCATGATCCTCGACATTAAGCGACTGGCTGACCGCATTCTCCCATTTGGCACGGCAGATGCCCACTGCGATGTTCCCTGCGGAATCTACGACCCCCGCGACGCCATCCAGGCAGCGCAGACGGTGATCCGCATGACCGAACTGATCGAGAAGCTTGGTGCGCCGACGACGGTCGAAGCACACAACTCATTCGTCCGCTACGTTGCGGTCAAGGAAGAGCACGCCACGAAGGCCAAGGACGACATCCTGGTCATCTGGACGGACTACTTCAAGCCGGAGCATGCCGCAAAGTGGCCAGACCTGCACACGAAGGTCTGGAACGCATGCAAACTCGGCAGCTACGTGAAGCAGCACGTCGACATGGCAAAGGCGCAGGAGTTCAAGGCTGCGCTTGAAGAGATCGGCCAGATCTTCGCAGACAGCAAGAAGTAGTTTTGTCGTGTGCAGTTCAATCAGCACATGAGATGACTTAGCAATAAAAAAACGGCCCACGGACTTTTCCGTGGGCCGTTTTTTATGCCGTTACGAGTGCAGGAACTACTTCGAGAAGAACTGCACGTTGTCCGAGATGTATTCCTCGCGGATCGGTGACCAGATATCCAGTGCCTGGCAACCATCCGAGGTCGCCTCGACGAGGTGTTCTACGTTCCCCGGAATCACGTAGTGGTCACCGGCTGTCAGCAGCTTCTTTTCGCCGCCAACGGTGAACCACGCGCTGCCCTCCAACACGCGCCCACACTGCTCATGCGGGTGCTTGTGCAGCGGAACGACGCCGTTCGGGTCGATATCGATAATGCCCATCATGATCTTTTCGCCCCAGATCAAGCGAGCGCGTACACCGGGTAACAGTTCTCGTTTTTCGACTTTGTTCTCATCGTAGAAGTACATATCTTGCCTCCGGTTTCAGGTCGCGCCAACCCACCGCGCAGTTTTCATACGCGGTGGGTTGAATTTACAGGATCATGCTAGACCTTACAGGCTGGCGAGTTGGTCCCTCTGCCGCTTCAGGCGAGAGTCACGCTCATTCGCAAACCGGGTGATACCGGCAAGTATCGACGCTTCGTCGAGGTGTGCCTCGGCGATCACGTCTGCCTCTGTCCCACCACTCAGCCACTGGTCGTCCCAGTCCGAGGTCAGTGAGTATTCAGCCGTGAGTTCACCAAGCCCGCGAATTGGCATTACGCGCTGTGTACCAGTACTGACGACCATGAGGTCATGCTTCGCACCAGCCGGGAGCACCGAGTCGCGGTAGGCCTGTGGCTGCCGGTCGAAAAGCTCTTCGCTGATACAGGCGATGACCTTGACGTTGATGCCAGCAGCAGCCAGCTTAGGCAGCGTTTTGACGAGGTTCACAGTTGAGCTGGAGCCCTGCGTCAGGATGTAACCGTGCTTCGGCTTGCCGGGATCAAAGTCCTTAATGACGTAAAGGCCCTTCGCCGCAGCAAGCAAGTCCTTGTCTGCGAACGTGGAGCGGTCTGCCACAGGGAAGTCAGGTCGTGCTACTTCGAGGACGATCACGCCAACTTTGGGATCGTTAGCAGCGATGTCTGCTGCTGCGAAGTACGCTGGAGCGACATCGTTGTAGTCCCAGAAGCTCAGCGTGATGGCCTGTCCGCGCGGGAACAGTTTCCACACCTGCGGCGAGAAGATGCCGAAGTGCGTACGGGCGTCCGCTGCGGTTTCCGGGCCGGAGTGACCGGCAAGGATGTGCAGCACGCCAACGCGGAACGGGCTGTCCTGGTTCTGCTGGCTCCACACACGGGCAGGAAGGTACATGAGTGGGGTGAACGCACCGTATGTTCCGCTCAACGCCCAGACTCCGTTGTGAATCTTCGGGTCCAGAGAGACTGTCTGCCCTACCAGGCCGACCGCGGTGGAGGCGTTACCAGCTTCCTGGATACCGGCCTTCATCGCAGTGCCCGACGGGTTGGTCTGCGGGTCAAAGTAGCCGAACAGCGCGCTGTGCTGCACGTTGATCGACTCCGCAAGGTCAGCAGCAATAGCAATGAACCGGTTGTCCGTCACGTAGTTCGCATACTTGAAGATCTCGGAGATTGCTCGGCGCGTGCCACGCACATTGCCAGCCTGCTCAAACAGTTTGATAGACGTTTCTGCCGACTCGCCGGTCGCAGGGTTCTTGACCGAAATTTTTTGCGGCTCAACCGGCAGGTTGGCAACCTTCAGCTTCGCGTCGTTGAATGGGTCACCGTCACGCTTTACGCGCAGGGGAAGGTCGTCCTTGACGCCATCGCCAATCTGCACGAGCCGGTCTGCGAGCCAGTCGCCCAGTCCGTTCTTTTCGAGGACAGACATGGCGATGTCAATGTTGGTCTTGAACTGGATCAGGCGCTCGCGGTCGTCCTTGATCGGGCCGTTTTCGATGCCCTCGAACTTGACTCCGTACTGCTCCTCAAATGTATGGGCCAGTGCGCGGAAGTAGTCACCGTTCTGTGGGAACCCGTAAGGGTGCGACTTGTGGTCAACGATCAGCTTCCCGTAGCCGGGGAGTTGTCCGTCGATGGCACCCGGCCACCAACCCTTTACCGTCTTGCCGATGAGGATCATCGGGCGGCGGTCCTTCGGGTCCCAGTCTTCCATCGCCTTGTAGGCGGCAGCGACCTGATCGTAGTCGTTTGCATTGTCGATGTTGAAGACGTTCCAGCCGTATGACGTCCATTGCGCCGGGATGTCGTAGCCGGTGAACTCCGGCCTGACAACGCTGCCGACAAGCTCGTCGTCGATACCGGCGTTGTTGTAAGACAGGAGCACTCGCAGGCGTTTTCCAACCTGCTGTGCAACGGCCTGTGTCTTGAACTCCTGCGAATGACCGGAAGTCATGGCAAATTCGCCTTCAATGGCGACGATCTTCGGGGAATCAATGGGCGCACCCATCATGTCCCAGAAAGCAGCCTTGCCAGCGGCAGAAGCGACACCAACTCCAGACGGACCGCCATTCACATCGTTCGTGAGGTCTGTTGTCTCCGAGTGGCCTGACAGTGCGCGGATTCCGCGCAGTTTGGCCTGTGCAAAGAGTGGGTGGTCTTCAAGCCCGCGATCTTTAAGCAGCGTTGCAAGGGCACCTGCACCACGGCGGAAGCCGAGTGCGTCGATAGACAGCATGGATGTCCGCGGGTCTGCAGCGTATTTGCTGTCACCGGTCTTGCCGTGCTTGCGAGCAAGTGCCTCACCCATAATCATCCACATGGCGTAGGTGACGGGTGCGTTGTGACCGCCGGCCAGCATGAATTTGTCTGAGTACGGGTGCTTCGGGCGGCGGTAGTCATATTGCAGACCACCGTGCTCCGCGCCGAGCAGATGTGAGGTGACCACAAGTGGGGTGTACGCCAACGGGCCACCAAAGTGACCTGTCTGGGCGTAGTTTCCCAGCAGAGTGAGGGTCATGGCCGTCAGAAAACCGACGTCCGCCATCTTTTCTCGATCGTAGCCAGGCACTTGCACCTGGTTTTTCTTAATCAGGTTCTCAAGGTCTACCGAGTTGACCGTGACCGATGTTGTTCGTTCTTCAGGCACTGGCGCCAATCTCCTGTGCAGTTACGTAGTGGAATTGTTCTATTTGCAATCGGCACTTTACCAGTTGCGCGATGCAATTGGACTAATTGAGTTCCTATCTGGAATAGCCCATTTGGGCTGAGTTTGTGAGCCCTTTTTAGCCATGTGAGCCGAGTTTACGGCTGATTGCAGCCTCTGCGACCGGGCTGATGATCTGCGCTATATCGATGTTGACCAGCGCAGGGCCATCATGCTCAAACGCTCGTTTCATAGCACCTTCAAGCTGTTCATGGCTGGTGACATGCTCGCCGTAAGCACCCAGTCCCTGTGCAACAAGGTCATAGCGCGTCGGCAGCAGGTCCGTCCAGACAGGGCGACCGTAAAGACCCTTCTGGATCTGCCAGTCAATGCCCCATATCGAGTTATTGCCGATGAACATTTTGACCGGCAGCTTGTGGCGGACCATGGTGTCCACTTCCATACCGTTGAAGCCAAAAGATCCGTCGCCGACTGACAGCACGACCTTCTTGCCGGGAAGTGCGACCTGCGCGCCGAGGGCGTAAGGCAACCCGACGCCGATCATGCCGAAGCTGGATACGTTGTGGAAACGGTATGGCTTGTTGCGCTTGATAGACGCGCGCAGGAAGTGGCAGTAGTCGCCACCGTCATAGCTGATATGCGTGTCATCGTCGATGAATTTTTGCAGCGTTTCGCTGACGAACATCGGGTGCATCGGGTCAGACGCTGACGCCAACTCGTGCAGGTCTTCTACCCACCTGTCATAGTCATTTTTGAGCGAGGTTACCCAGTCGTTGTGGCGCGTCCACTTGTGCTTCGCGGCTTCGTCAGCCATCTGCTCGACTATCGGGCCGACATCACCAAGGATTCCGACTTCAACGGTACGCGCACGGCCAATTTCGGCTGCGGACGGGTCAATGATGATGTGCTTTACGCCCTTCGCGAACGGCGGGCTACCGCCGAAGCCGAGCGTGTAGTCGAGCCGCTTGCCGAGCATGAGCACTACGTCAGCATCACGGATGCGCTGTGCGGCCCGGTTGAGCGGTTGGTAGCCGAGGCCGATGCTGTACTCATGTGAATCAGGGATGAGTGCGCGTGCCGAGTCTTCAGAGACGAACGGGATGTGTGTTGTCTCAACAAATTTCTGCACCACGGAAGGCTCTGCAGTCGCTCCGGCTGACGAACCGGCCATGATGATAGGTCGCTGTGCCGAGCGCAGCAGTTCGATGGCACGTTCAACCTGCATGGGATCGCCAAGCACCTTACGCGGCGTGCTGTATTCCCGTGGCGCATAGCGGGCGGCAGCGGCTTCATCCACCTCTGCTGACTGGAAGTCATGCGGGATGGTCAGGTGCACCGGGCCTTGCCGACCAGAAAGCGCAGTTCGGAACGCAAGTGCGACAAATTCCGGGATGCGCTCTGGTGATGGAACCTGCCATGCGCCCTTGGTCACGGCCTTTGCGACGCCGACCTGGTCAAACTCCTGCATAGCACCGCGGCCGAGGTTGGTCGAGTCTGCGGAGCCGGAAATATTGACCACAGGAGCTTCGGAGTGGATAGCGTTGGCCAGGGCGGGAACAGCGTTGGCGTGACCGGGTGTGGTGGAGAGCGCAACGCCGGCTCGACGCAAGATACGAGAGTAGGAATCGGCAGCATGAACCGCACCGGACTCATGCCGGAAGTCAATCATGCGGAAGTCTTCATCGTACATCTCGTCCAGCATGTGCAGGATATGGTCACCTGCAATGCCGAATACGGTATCGACGCCCTCCGCTTTGAGCGCCTTGTTCAGTAGATCACTACCTGTGAATTTTGCCATTTCTGTTGATTGCCCCGTGAGATTTGTTATCTCTGTCTGTTGAGCGCGACGCTATCGGCGTCGCTGGATTAGTCGATCGGAAAGGTTAGCAACACACCGCATATGATTCGCCTCAGTTGTCCCGCAACGGCTGCCGGACTACAAGTGAGTCGAGAAGACAGCGAGACACTGCAGCTATCTGTTCCACAGCATTATCGAATGCGAGGTCGTTCACCTTCGATGGCTTGCGGAAACCGCTGATCTTGCGGACGAACTGGAGTGCTGCCGCATGCACATCTTCCTCTGTCACCACTTCTTCAAACGGTGGTCGAAGTGTCTTGATGCTGCGACACATTGTGGTCACTCCTGTTTAGAAGTAGTTTGCTTCGTCCTAGCGTCCCATCATGCGTTTGACTGTGCCGACAACGTCATCTGCGTTAGGCATGAACTTGACTTCAAGATCACGGTTGTACGGAACTGGCGTGTGCGGTGCGGTCACTCGCTTCACCGGGGCATCGAGGTAGTCGAACGCCTTGTCAGCGACAATTGCGGCGAACTCCGATGCCATGCTGGCGATGGGCGTGTCTTCGTCTACGATCACGATGCGATTTGTCTTCTTAACCGATTCGATCAGGATGTCCTCGTCGAACGGTGACAGCGAAAGCATGTCCACGACTTCTGCGTCGATGCCCTGCTCTGCCAGCTTTTCGGCGGCCTGCTGACAGACGACCGATGTGTATGACATGCCTACAAGGGTCACGTCTGTACCGCGACGCAGATAGCGGCCTTTACCGAGTTCAATGGTGAAAGACTCGTCAGGCACGAAACCGGACAGGTTGATCAGCTTCTTGTCATTTACGAGGAATACCGGGTCATCGTCGCGGATCGCGGCGGCAAGCAAACCTCGACACGAGTACGGATCTGATGGCACAACAACTTTCAGGCCGGGGATGTGCGCCAGCATGGAATAAAAGCTCTCAGAGTGCTGTGCGGCGTGACCTGTACCTGCGCCAGAACGGGCAAACAGGGTCATGGGCACTTTTGTCTGGCCGCCGAACATGTAACGAGACTTTGCGGCGTTGGACAGCAACTGGTCATAGGCAACG
>JAURLM010000205.1 GCA_030831265.1 Chloroflexota bacterium | reverse complement strand
TTTTACCAATGAGTCATCGCAACAAGTGAACCCGGGCGAGGATTTCATAGCCAAGCGTCTCGGTTGCTGTAGAATCAGTTTCCGTACCTTGACGTGGTCATCCAGAAAATTACCTGGTGCCACCGGCGCATTACTGGAAGCGCCTGTCATGTGCTGCGCAGAGATTCGTCGGAATCCAGCTTCTTGTAGTAAACGTACCTGCTGCATAACGTGTAGACAGGTTTCGGTTAGCGTTGGGCGATTAGCTCAGTTGGCTAGAGCACCTGTCTTACAAACAGGGGGTCGCAGGTTCGAGTCCTGCATCGCCCACCACTTTTCTATGAGTTAACAGGTTTCATGGCCGGTGGCGCTGGCCCGAAAAGCTGAAGGGCGGGGACGTGACTCTTTCCGTTGAACCAACCCGATTAGCTGAAACGCTGGTGGAAAACATCAGCACGGTTATCGTCGGTAAGCGACCGGCCATTGAGCTGGCTCTTGTTTCTCTTTTCGCCCGAGGGCACATCCTCATCGAAGATGTCCCCGGAGTTGGCAAGACGATGCTCGCCAGGTCACTTGCAGTGACCACAGGCTGTGATTTCCGTAGGCTGCAGTTCACGCCGGACCTGCTGCCGAGCGACGTTACCGGTGCTTCCATCTTTAACCAGAAGAGCGAGAATTTTGAATTCCGGCCCGGCCCTGTCATGGCACAGGTGGTGCTGGCTGACGAAGTGAACCGGGCAACTCCCAAGACGCAATCAGCACTGCTTGAAGCGATGGGAGAACGACAGGTGACTGTCGATGGGGTGACACGGACGCTGCCGGAGCCGTTCATGGTGATGGCCACACAGAACCCCATCGAATATGAAGGCACATTCCCGCTGCCAGAGGCTCAGCTGGATCGCTTCTTCATGCGTATTTCGCTTGGTTATCCGACCAGTGAAGAAGAAGTGGCGATCATGGATCGACGGGAGACGTCTGACCCCATCGATGCGATCAAAGCCGTGTGTACCCCCGCCGAAATAATGGAGCTGCAGCACCGCGTTGATGACATTTACATCAACGAACTGGTCAAAAACTACATCGTCGCCCTGTCGAATGCCACCCGGTCACACCGTGATGCGGCGCTCGGTGTTTCCCCGCGAGCGTCACTGAACCTTATGCGTGGTGCGAAGGCCATGGCGATGCTGCGTGGGCGTGACTACGTGACGCCGGATGACGTGAAGGCCATTGCCGTTTCGGTGATGGCTCACCGGGTACTGTTGTCCCCTTCGGCGAGAATGCGCGGCGTTACCCAGGTGTCGGTCGTCGAGGAGATTCTGGGGGCTGTTGCGGTTCCGGGTGGTGGTGGAGGCCGACGTCCGGCCTGATCGTATTTCTGACCGGGAGCGCAAGCATGCTCCGGTATTTATCAGAACTTGAGGCCTATGCTGCGACAGCGATCTGAATGGCTAACGCGAAGCAGCGCCGGAGTGCGTGCACCGGCAATTGCCGTTACAAAACGCGGTAGCAAAGTGACGCGCAACTTGAAGCGCAGGCCTGTGCTGTATGTGATTCTGGTCGTCATGGTGCTGCTGCAAGCCACCTCTATGGCTACTGGTTTCGATCTTGCAGTCAAGCTGAACTACATCCTGTTCTTTCTAATTGCTTTTTCATGGGTCTGGTCACGGGCCGGGTCCAGTCAACTTGGTGCCGAAGTAAACCGCCCTTCGGGACCGTTTTCAGTGGGTGATGTCATCACTGAAAAGATCACGATCTACAACCATGGCCGTACACCGAAGGCATGGGTTGAGGTTGAAGATCAGACCAGTCTGCCGGGTGTAAGTATTCGGCACGTAACTCCACTTGGCATGATGGTGCCATTCAGCAAGATTTCGGCTGAAGCAGTCTTGACCAAGCGAGGTGACTACACACTTGGCCCTCTTGTAGTAAGGGTGGCCGATCCTTTCACGTTCTTTCCTCGTGAGATTGAATTTGTCGGTGCGGAACAGGTGCTTGTGTATCCCCGGCTGATACCTTTGCCGGATTTTGCAGCGCCAAATCCTCACCTCGTGGGTGAGCACTCTCGGCGTCAACGAGCGAATGTAGTGAGCACGGATGTCGCATCCGTCCGGGAGTACGCGGATGGTGACAGCATCAGCCGAATTCACTGGCTGACAACAGCGCGAACCGGCAAGTTGATGGTCAAGCAGTTCGACCAGGGTTCATCTAGTCACCTGTGGGTTGTGTTCGACCAGCACAAAGATGCACAGGCAGGTTCTGGCGAAGAATCTACCGATGAATACGGGGCGACTCTGGCGGCATCGGTCATAGATAAGTACAGCCGGGCTTTTCTCCCTGTCGGTTATTTAGCCCACGGTAGCGAATCACTGGTGGCTCCCCCGGAACAGTCAGCGGCTCACCGTGAAGTAGTTATGCGGCATGTGGCTGCCAGCCGTCCGGTTGGAGAGACGCCGCTTATCGATGCACTCAGCCAGATTGACCGTGAGTTCAGCCAGAGTACGTCGCTGGTTGTAATTACTGCCTCCGGTGATGGTGAGTGGATTGATGCTCTCGCCAGCCTGCAGCGGCGTGGCACAAAGGTCTGTGTGATCGTGTTGGACACCCGGTCATTTGATGGGAATGACAACAGCATCGTCGTAGACCGGCTTGTCAGCTTCGGGTTGCGTACGTTCCGCGTCCAGAAGGGCGATTCGCTGGGACGAGCGTTGTCCGTGCCTGTTTCCGCCGAAGTGGTTGATGTACACGGGCTTCCGCCTGAAGACCTGCTGCACCCTTACCCGCCCGCTCCCGGTATCCCTGGCACGGGGGAGGTGGTGACATGAGCACCGTTGCAGGGACTATCGACCAGCAGACGCCCGGACCAGTTCGCTCTGAAGACCGTGAAAGCATCCGTACGGCAAAAGTCCCGTGGATTCTTGAAGTTGTGCCAATTGGGGACTGGATCACATTTGCGCTTCTTGGCTTGATGCTTGTCACCGTCGGGTGGGCAGTGCAACTCGCCAAATGGGGCGATCTTCCCTCGTTATTGCCGACGCTGATACTGGGATGGATTGCGGCCTTCCTCGCATCTCGCAGCAGCATGCCGCTTGTGATCAAACTGTTGCTCGCCGCGGCCATAGGTTTTGCGATCATCATGTGGCAGGGTTCGATTCCTGCTGACGGCGTCAGCCTTGCCGAACGCGCTCGTGATGCGTGGGATCGTTTCTGGGCGTGGATAGTCGTTGCGAAAGAAGGCGGCATAAGCACGGACTCGGTTCCGTTTGCACTGATGTTCATGACGGCATCATGGATTACGGCTTATGGAGTCACGGCACTGACATTCCGCCTTCGTAACCCGTGGGCGCCGATAGTCCTGCTCAGCCTTGGCCTGATGAGTAACCTCAGCTTTCGGCCCGGCCAGTACGAGTATACGTTCTTCATCTTCATCATTGCTGGTATCGCCCTGTTTGCGCACCTGACAGCGATCAGGCGGATGGATCGCTGGGATGCACGCGGGGTTAAGTACCCGCGGTCTCTCGGTTGGATGAGCATGACGGACGGCCTGCTGTTTGGCACCATCGTCGTGGCGATTACATTCTTTTTCCCAGTAATAGAGCCGCGGTCAAGCTCGTTGGACGGGGCGTGGGGAGTGTTAAAAGCTCCGGTTGACGCTCTGCAGAACCCCGCGTCACGGTTGCTTGCGGGAGTCAAGGCGCAACGGGGGAGCGGTGGCCTGGGCGTCCCGGACTCTGTGCTTACGTTCAAGGGGGCGATTCATCTCACCGATGAACCGCTGGCATGGGTGATTTCACGGTATTCCACGATGTTGCCCGGACGCGTATATGACACCTATGCATCTACGGGATGGATAGCTACACCGGATGTCGTCACGACCGATGCTGCCGATACGGAGTTGTTTGAGGAGCCGATGGATCTTGGCCGCGAGCGTATCCAGCAGCTTGTCCAGCCGCTGGTAAACACGGAACTGGTGCTCCCCGCTGGTGGTATTTATGAGGTCAACCGGGCTGTCGTCGCCGAATACCTGGAACCCGTTACGTATCGAGTGCCCTTGAGTGGGAGCGTAGGATCGCTGGCCTCATTGCCTGACGATGTCCGCGACCTGGTTTTCGATACTCGTTTTGCGCTGCGGGATGTGGCCGCCGAGGAACCGGATGCTGGCGACATCACACTGAATAACCAGCCGTTGATGCCACAGCAGACCGTGGTCAGCTACCTGCAAGAAAATATGCCGTTGGACCTCGAAGTTAGGCTGGAGATGGATGCGGCAGGTCTGGTTGAAAACCTGATCCTGACGCGGGTTGGCCCGTTAGAACAGGTGGGGGTCACTCTCCAGCGGCCAGTTGAGGCTGAGCATCTGTACAGCGTAACCACGTATGTTTCGATTGCTGAAGATGTTGATCTGAAGGAATCCGGTGACAACTATCCCGGATGGGTGAAAGACCGTTACCTGACTCTGCCGGGAACTCTTCCCGTAGAGGTCAAACTACTGGCAAGCGAGATCGTCAGATCAGCCGGTGCTGTTACTCCATTTGAAAAAGTGCAGGCCATCAAATCGTTCTTACAGGGCCAGGTCTACTCACAGGAGATA
>JAURLM010000204.1 GCA_030831265.1 Chloroflexota bacterium | reverse complement strand
TAAGTTTCCATCTGCGATAACGCGGCAGATCCTGCGTGACCAGTTGAACATCTCAACGGTCACAGTGGAGATGCTGTTCCAGAGCCCTGATCTAAACGCCTACGATCCGGAGTTCGTTGCAGCGGTCGAACGTTCGGTAGCCTCAATGCGGCAACTGCCGGAGGTGCTCAGCGTCCGTACTCATCTTGAAGAGCCGGGTAGGGTTTCTGGAGACGGCCACATTGCACATGTGACGGTTAGCCTTGACCTGCCACTGGAAGATTCCGTTGACTTCATCGCAAAAGTCGTAGCGAATGTAGACCCTGCGCCGCTGACACTGCTCACCACCGGCGGCCCTGCGCTGTACCGCGACATCAGCCTCGCCAGCGAAAACGACCTGCGACGCGGAGAGACCGTTGCGTTCCCACTCGCCACACTCACGTTGCTGCTCGTCTTTGGCACCGTTGTCGCTGCTGTCACCCCTGCCGCCGTGGGTGGAGCGGGGGTCGTAATCTCACTTGCCTTCGTGTTTTTCATATCGAGGGATGTAGATGTTTCGGTCTTCGCACTCAACATCATCACGTTGCTCGGCATAGGCATAGGTATCGACTATTCACTGTTCTACACGAGCCGGTTCAGGGAAGAGCTTGCTTCCGGGAAGTCAGTGGAAGATGCCATTGCCACGTCGCAGAACCTTGCCGGGCGGGCGGTGTTCTTCTCAGCTGTTACCAGCCTCATCGGCCTGATGAGTCTTCTCATTTTCGACACGATGGTTTTACGGTCGATTGGTATCGGTGCTGTGGTGGCGATACTTGCGTCATTCCTTGCTGCGATTACGTTGCTTCCGGCACTGCTCAGTATCCTGGGGCCGCGGGTCAATATGTTCAGCGTGCGCTTCGCAGCCGGAGTTCACATTTCTATATGGAGGCCAATCGCGAACCTCGTCATGCGTCGGCCCATGCTGGTTCTCCTGCCAACGGTCGCGTTGTTGATTGCGGCAGTGCTGCCAGCCCGGCACATGCGGCTTGGCGCGGTCGATGCCACGATCCTGCCTGATACGCTCGAATCACGACAGGGTTTCGACATCCTGCGCAGTGAGTTCGGCCTGGCAATCAGTGCAGTTGTGCCGGTGGTCTACACGTTCGATGGAGACCCCTTTGCTGCTGGGAACATGGCTGACCTTTACGCGTTCGGGAAAGCCCTTGAAGGTGTCGAGCAGGTCACTCGCGTAAGCAGCATCGTTAACCTCGGAGACGACTGGTCTCTGGAGCGTTACCAGGCTCTTTACGAGGTTCCGGAGGCGATAACAGACAGCTACGTTTCCCGTCTTGTGCGTGACACGGTCCGACCAGGCGCAGCATTGTTCATTGTGGAGAGCCCACAGCACCCGTTTTCTCCGGGAGCGCAGAAGCTGGTGACGGACATCCGGTCGTTTGACCCCGGTACAGGGAGGGCGATACACGTCGATGGCGGAGCAGCTGACCTGAAAGACATTCTGGACTCACTGTATTCGCGCTTCCCGTATGTCGTCGCGGGGGTCCTAATCGTCACATACCTGTCTCTAATGCTGTTGTTCCGGTCACTGGTATTGCCATTGAAGGCGGTTGTCCTGAACCTGCTCAGCATATTCGCTGCGTACGGTGCGCTGGTCTTTGTGTTCCAAGACGGAAATTTCTCTGGACTGTTGAACTTCCAGTCGCTCGGGACGATTGAAGCAACTGTGCCAATTCTGCTATTTGCCATCATCTTTGGCCTGAGCATGGACTACGAAATCTTCCTGCTGTCCCGTGTATCAGAGGCCTACAGGAGAACCGGAGACAACGCCGCCGCAGTGGTCGAAGGCCTCGAAAAGAGCGGGTTGATCATCACGGGAGCAGCGGCCATCTTAATTGTCGTAGCAGCCAGTTTCGTGCTGGCAGATGTGATAGTGGTGAAGTCCATCGGTCTTGGGCTTGCCATCGCAATCTTCATGGATGTGACCATCGTGCGTGCTCTTGTGGCCCCTGCGTTGATGCGACTGTTCGGCGACTGGAACTGGTACTTGCCGCGCTGGCTTGACCGATTGCTGCCGGAGGTGCGTCATGTGGACTGATGCACGCCGTAGAGCGATGCTTGGAGTGTTACTGGCGTCGGGTTTTTCTGTGTTGCTGACCGCGTGCACCGGCGCAACTGCACTACGACCGATACCTTCACCGCCTGCACCTGAGCCAACACCTGCGCCTCGACCGGTTTCGATACCGGCTGACGAAGCTCGACACTCCGACAGGTTGGAGTGGTGGTACTACAACGGGCATCTGAACGCTGCCACCGGGGAAGAATTCGGGTTCAACTTCGTGATATTTCAATCACTGGACCCAGACGGCAACCCGGTCTACTCGTCACAGTTCGGGCTGACCGACGTGGCTGGTCAGAAGCATGTCGTTGCGTCACGACTGTTCGCTGGGGATGCTTCGAAGAGCGATGCTGAGGTTTTTGGGCTGCAATTGAGAGATTGGTCGCTGGATATCGGGCCAGATTCTCATTCGATACAGGGTTCGCTTGGAGACGGGGGCGGGTTTGACTTGCTGCTCAAGCGTGACCCTGCTGTGCCGCCGGTGCTACAGGCCGGGATTGGCTGGTTCCCTACCCCTACAGGCTGGAGTTACTACTACTCGTTCCCTGACATGGCAGCGTCGGGCCAGTTGTCTATCAATGGAACGGTCTATGACGTAACTGGGACAGGCTGGTTTGACCACCAGTGGGGAGATTTTTTTGCGATTGGTGCGCCCGCAGGGTGGCAGTGGTTCGCTCTCCATCTCGGCGATGGCAAAACGTTGATGGTTACCGAGACACGGGATGCTGAAGGAAACAGGCAGGCCGTGTTCGGGTCGCTGAGCAACAGCGTTGGCGATACGCGGGTCATCACTGGTGCTGACGGAGTACACATCAGTGTGCTGGACACGTGGGATAGTCCGAACACCGGCGCAAAGTATCCGTCACGCTGGCGCGTCGTTATCGACAGCATCGGGCTTGATGTGGAAGTGGTGCCGGTGCTTGCCGACCAGGAAGTTGCAACCGGCGTGCCGCGGGCAGCTATCTACTGGGAGGGCAAGGTTAGCGTTGATGGTGTCCTGGGTGGATCAGAGATACATCAGCCGGGATACGTCGAGCTGACCGGGTACGTTTCTCCTGAACCCGTGCCGTGGCGCGTCATCATTGGAAAGTGAACTTTCCGTACTTGCCCCGGCGTATCGTTACGCTTCGCTCCGTATAATCACGTCACCTCGGCTGGTCGACATGGTCGAATTGCACGCGGCAGGAGGAGATTTTGGCAGGAGAAGCGGTCAATCCGGATAACTACCGTAAGGCGTGGTCTTTCTTTGGCACAGGTGTCACGGTCATCACGACGCGTGAAGCGGATGGAAAGATCCACGGCATGACCGCGAACAGTGTGCTTTCTGTATCGCTGGATCCGCCGCTTGCGCTGGCCTCGATAGGGCACAACCGGAACTCGCACCCACTGATCCGCGCAAATTCGCGCTTTGGTATCAGCATCCTGAATTCGGGGCAGGAGCACATAGCGCGTCACTTCACTATGCCTCCCGAACAGCGCGTCGAAAATGGCTCGTTCGAGTACGAAAACGTTGGTGACTCTCCTGTGATCGTCGGTGCGCTGTCCACAATGGACTGCAAGGTGATTTCCGAGCATGTCGAAGGTGACCACACTCTTTTCGTGGCGCGTGTCGAACATGTGAAAACGACCGATGGTGAACCGATGCTCTGGTACCGCGGTCAGTTCGGCCACTTTGTTCCCGGCCAGGAAAACTGACACATGCGCGTCCTCGCCGTGTCGGTCGCTCCACTTTTCCCCGGCGTTGTCATGGGCGGTTCCCAGCGAGTGTTGATGGACGTTGTCGATGCGCTGGCGGAGGCAGGGCACGATGTCCGCGTGCTGTGCTCGCAATCAGCGGGAACCGGTTCAGGATTCATGACAGTGCATGGCGCAGTTGTTGAGCCGATTTTGCCACTGCGAGGTGCGTTCCCGGCTCCGTACCAGGTGATGCCGCATCGACTTAACGCAGCATGGCAGGTGTTGTCTGAAGCCGCCGACTGGGCCGACCGCGCATACCTGCACGCCGACGCTATCTATATGCGGGGTGCGCTCGGTGATGTGCCTGTGATGCGTTCATTACACGACTTCGTGTACGAGGAAGCTCTCGTTTCGGCGTTTACATTGCCTGCAACGCGGACTGTTGTTCCTTCACAGTATCTTGCGGACTGCGTGAGGGCGTCGGCGGGAACAGTCACCGATGTTGGCGAGTTGAACGTGATTCCAAACGGGATTGCCGTTCCTGTGGGGCGAGTGAAGCCTGTGCTCCCTGCCGGTGTTGCACCTCGTAAAACGGGTGATCTTCTGATCTTGCATCCGCACCGGCTGCATGCGGAAAAAGGCATTGAAGAGTCGATGCGGATTGCGGTCGAGGTTCAGCGCAGATTGCCAGATCGGAACGTCAGGCTGCTTACGCCTGAGCCTGACCGCGATGGATCGCTGGACGATGCCGCTATTACCGATGAATCCGTGATGGAGCTTGCCAGGCGGGTTGGCGCGGCAGGGATGCTGGAGTTTCACCGGTGGTTGAGCGCAGACGAGATGCCGGGTTACTACGCAGCGGGTGACGTAACGTTGTGTCCCGGAAGGTTTGTTGAGGCATTTGGGCTTGTGCCGCTGGAATCGGTTGTCGCCGGGACTCCTGCGATCTGCGCGCGTGTCGGCGCGCTTCGCGAAAAACAGGGATTACCGGGCGTGAACTTGTTCGACTACGGGGATGTGAGTGCTGCGGCTTCAGTAATAGTGAGGGTGATTAGTGAGTCACCAGACACGGGTGCGGCGGCACGAGAGATTGGTCAGCGATATGGCATGGCGGCGATGAAGGCCAGTTACATTGCTGCAATAACCGGTGAACTGCCCCGGAGTACGTCGGCACATCCCACAGGCGGCGAAGGATGGCGACTGGCTCCGTGGTGCTATGTGAATGGCGACCGCATTTACCACGATTACCTTGGCCGCTTTGAGAAGTTTCCTCTGCTTTCTGCAGCAATTAGCGAAGGCAAGGTTCCTGTCAGTGGGGCAACGGCTCAGTCCATCGATTTCACCGGTGAACTGAACCGCGCTATCACTGACGGATTCCTGGTGCGGTCGTGAGCTTTCCGTCGATACATGTTCTGTAACCTGAGAATCAACTCAGCACGTACCATTGCAGGGTTCATGGCATGGTGAACGTAAGCCAGGGATATAGAGTCGGCATGATTGCCCGGCGCAAGGGGACAATTGAGCGATAACGCGGCAAGCACAACCGGTTCTGAAAACCCGGTCAACTTCACCCGGCGCGCAATTTCGCTCCTGATGCCGTCAGCGGCCACCGCCAGCGCGTCCCAGGCGCTTATTCCGGTGCTGGCAGCGGTCCTGGCCCGGAGCACCGACGCTGAAGCTGCAATCAGCGGATTCGCCGTAGCGTTCTCAATCGCACTGCTCACCGGGTTGCCATACGTGCGGGTGCAGCAACTTACGCTCGTCTTTCTTAACGACACCAATTCGCTGCCCACCATCCGACGCTTCGTTCTGCGCTGGGCTGGATTCTCCACCGTTCTCATAGTGGTCATCGCCTTCACGCCGTTGAATAACGCGATACTTTCCGGCGTGTTTTCGGTCGAGCCTGATGTTCAGCGACATGCGGCATCGGCATTACGCGCCCTTGCACCGTTCCCCGGGTTGCTGGTGCTTCGGGCACACCTGCACGGAGTTGCGTTTAGGGCTGAAAAGCCGTTGATCGTTTGGATAGGTACGTTCGCTGGATCGGCAGCAGTGACGGTAACTGTTATCACGCTGGTCACCACCGGTGCTGTCACCGGCGCACTGGCAGGAGGCGTGGCGTTCAGCGCAGGAGCGGCGGTAGAGGTAGCGCTACTGCTAATACTTACACGCGGTGTTTCGTTTCCGGGTTCCGGCCAGCGTTCCGTGACCATGGCGGAGATGACGAAATTCTTCTGGCCGCTCCTGGTTTCAGCACTGGCTCCGACCATCACACAACCGGTGATAAACGCGGGCATGGCGCGGGCTGCTGAGGCTACGGTCTCGATAGCTGCAGTTTCAGTTGCATTCGGGCTATTTCAGACCGTAAGTGCCGCTACAAATGGCGTGCAAAACGCTGCTCTGGCCCTGCTGGCCCTGAGGTTCTCAGAGGCGCGTGTGCTCAAGTTCATGCTGACGGTTGGACTGCTGACGACTATCGCTACTTTCACGATTGGCTTTGTACCGCCGATTACCGAACTGGTGCTGCGGGACATTCTTGGAACGGAGGGCAGGTTGTTCGACCTGGCTCGCTTCGCCTTCCGTTTGTTGTGCATGTTGCCGTTGGCCATGGTCCTGGAGCAGGTTTACGCAGCGCGCCTGATGCGTGCGCGTGACACGAAACCAATCGTCATTATCAACATCGCTCGAATCATCGTGCTGGCTACCTGGGTGACGACAACTGTTACCGCCACATCATTCACTGG
>JAURLM010000021.1 GCA_030831265.1 Chloroflexota bacterium | reverse complement strand
CCCGCGGCTGGTGACATCGAGATCATCATCGAAAAGCCAAAGCAGGCTGAACATGGTGACTTCAGTTCTTCCGTGGCCCTGTCACTGGCTCGAACCATGCGAATGGCTCCGCTGAAGATCGCTGAGCAGATCGCTGCGCATGTACCTGCCAGCCCGCTCGTCAGCGAAGTGACGGCAGCGGCGCCGGGATTCGTGAACTTCACGCTTTCCCGCGGATGGTTGATCTTGCAGATTGGCGAGATTCTGTCGGCAGGGCAGACGTATGGCCGCACGGACGACGGTGTCGGCCAGCGCGTCCAGGTGGAGTTTGTCTCGGTTAATCCCACTGGTCCCCTGCACGTTGGTCACGCCCGCGGCGCCGTACTAGGTTCTGGTATCGCCAGCGTGCTGGACGCTGCTGGTTACGATGTTCAACGCGAGTATTACGTGAACGATGCCGGTGCGCAGATGCGCGTGTTCTACGACACGCTTTACGCCCGCTTTATGCAGGCGGCCGGTAAAGATGTGCCGTTGCCTGAGCCGTCCTACCCCGGCGAGTACCTTGCCGACATGGCCAGCGAACTGCTCAAGGAACACCCTTCACTGGTCGACGCTGATGAGGCCACTGTTAAGTCGACGATCTCGCCAATCGCCCTTGAACGAACGCTGGCTGAGATTCGGTCTGTGCTCGAAAGCCTCGGAATCAGCTACGACAACTGGTTTTTCGAGTCGTCGCTTGCCAGTTCAGGAACGCTTGCAAAGACGCTGGAGATGCTGGAAGACAGCGGTTACATCGTCGAACGTGACGATGCTCGCTGGTTCCGCTCGACCGCATTTGGCGAAGATGAGGACGATGTTGTCATCCGTAGCGGTGAGCACGTACCTACGTATTTCGGGACAGACCTCGCCTATCACTACGACAAGTTCCTGATCCGTAAGTTCAACCGGGTTATCAACGTATGGGGTGCGGATCATCACGGTCATGTGAGCAGGCTCAAGGCAGCGGTCAAGGCGCTCGGCGGTGACCCGGATGACCTGACAATCATCCTGAACCAGATCGTCAGCTTCAAGAACGAAGGCGAGACCGTTCGCTTCAGCAAGCGCAAAGGCAACATCGTCACGGTTGAGGAGCTTGTATCGGAAGTTGGCGCTGACGCCTGCCGGTTCATATTCCTCAGCCGCACTGCAAACGCACAGATGGAGTTTGACCTTGCGCTGGCTACCAAGCAGTCGTCAGAGAACCCGGTCTATTATGTGCAATACGCACATGCGCGCCTCGCTGCCATTCTGCGTAATGCGGCGGAACAGGGATTGACCTCTGACGGCGCTGACATGTCCCTGCTGACCCATGATGCCGAATTTGAACTGCTACGCCGCCTTGTCGAGTTGCCAGACATGGTTCACCGTGCTGCGAAAAACCTTGAGCCACATCACCTGCCGTACTACGCCACCGAACTGGCGCGGACGTTGCAGCGGTTCTATGAACAGTGCCGGGTTATCTCGGGAAACGAGGAAGACCAGCCGGTGTCACGGGCGCGCTTGAGGCTTGTCGAGGCTGCGAGAGTGGTGTTTGCTCGGACGCTGGAACTCATGGGAATGAGCGCTCCGGACCGTATGTAGCCGGCCGGTCAGTCCGGGTTACTCCAGATCGCCTTCGCCCTTGTACCGTTCGATGCGACGCACGTACGCCTCTGCCGCGTACTTCTGTAGTTCGGCATGCCTGTCGCGAATAGTTCCGATGGCTTTGCCCGGTACGCCGCGTATCAACGATCTTTCAGGGAACTGCTGGTTCTCAGTTACCGTCGCACCAGCTGCGACGAGGCAGTTTTCACCAAGTTCCACTCCATCATTGATCACAGCGCCATTACCAATGAGGCATCCGCTGCCAATTGTTCGTGCATGGCAGACAACCCCGTGGCCGATAGTGACCCCATCACCGATTGATGCGTCCGCGTCGGCGTGAAGCACAGCGTTGTCCTGCACATTGCTGCCCTCGCCAATGCGTATTTGACCGCTGTCAGCACGAATGACCGCACCGGGCCAGATGCTTGAACGCGGGCCAATGATGACATTGCCGATTATGTACGCGGCTTCGCTTACGAATGCAGACGGGTCAATCTGTGGGGATTTGCCCCCAAGGCTTCGTACAGTCATGGCAGTTTCGGGAAATTCAGGTTCAGTGTGACGAACACTGGCTGGGAAGTTGAATTGAAGGTGTAGGTCTGGTCAGCCTGGACGTTTGGACCGTCCGGGTGGCCGAGAAAGAATGTAATCTCCTTGCCAACATCATCAGCCGAACCCGGCGCGATTGACACGTTTGTGTAAACGCCGGGTCGGACAGTGTTGTTGAACGGGCCCCGGCCATTTCCCAGTCGCGCAAAAACCGGAACATCCTGTGGGCCGGGCTCCCCATTCACAGTCAGGTTGCCGGAGAAGATGTACGGGAACGCTACCGCGCTTGCCAGGGTAGGAGATGCCTCTACTGTTGGGTCACCATCCGACCTGCAGGCAACTGCTGAGAGTGCCATGACAAGTGCGAGGGTTACAAACAGTGTGATCCGGTGTTTTGATGGCATCTTCAAATTTGCGGGTGGCTCCTGTGCCAGTCGGTCGCCTGTTCAAACGCGTGGGCT
>JAURLM010000203.1 GCA_030831265.1 Chloroflexota bacterium | reverse complement strand
GTAACTTTGCCGGAAATCGTTTCGGTTACCTGTTCATCACCGATTGCCATAACCACTGCGAGTCAGATGGAGACGAAAAATGCCTGCGCCAACACGAATCGAAAAAGTTGAGACATTCCTCTGGGACCGGTGGTTGCTTATCAAAATTCACTGTGAAGATGGCACAGTTGGAATTGGTGAAGGTGGCGTACATGGCTGGCAGCGACCAACAAAGACGATGGTCGAGACGATGGCGGTGTACCTGGAAGGCAAGGATCCAGACAAGATCGAGCATCACTACCAGTGGCTCTACAGGTCATCTCATTTCATGGGTTCCGTAGTTCAAGGGGCGCTCTCAGCCATCGATATTGCGCTGTGGGACATCAAGGGCAAACGGCTCGGAGTACCGATTTACGACCTGATGGGCGGCAAGACGAGGGATCGCGTACGTTGCTACATGCATGTTGGTGGCAAAACCAAAGATGACCTTGTAGCAGATGCGGTTAAGCGCGTGAAAGAAGGTTTTACCGCGGTGCGATTCACGCCTTTTGCCCCTGACTACTACCTGCACAAGTCATATACCGAGTGGGCAGATGAGGCTGTTGAGCGAGTAGGTGCGGTCAAGGAAGCGGTCGGCAAGGGTGTGGACATCTGTATTGAGATACACCGCCAGATGAGTCCCGCTGAGTCGATATGGCTCGGTCGAAGGCTGGAACAGTTCAACCCGTTCTTCTACGAGGACCCGATGCTTCCAGACAGTCCTGCACGGATGGCTGACGTACAGAACCAGTGCAACATTCCGATAGCGACAGGTGAACGGTTCACAACGATATTCGAGTTCGAGCAGTTGCTGGCGAGCAATGCAACTTCATACATCCGGCCAGACCTCTGCCTGTGTGGTGGCCTATCCGGTTGTAAGAAGGTTGCGGCAATGGCCGAAGCCAAACACATCAAGGTCATCCCACACAACCCGCTGTCACCAATCAGCACCGCCGCCTGCGTGCAGCTTGACGCATGTATCCCCAACTTCGCACTACAGGAGTACACGGGAGAATCAGAGCCACCAAAGAGTGACCTGTTGCTGAAGCCTCTTGAGCTTAAAGACGGATACCTGACTGTTCCAGACGGACCCGGGCTGGGCATCGAGTTGAACGAAGCCGCGCTTGCTAAACCGGAGAACCCAAAGGTGCTGGATACGCCAATCGGTTTCGACGGTTCAGTGCAAGACAGGTAAGCACCTCACTGCCCCGCAAGTTTCGCCGCCATGCAACCAGCTGACTCATCGAATCGGCTGGTTTGCCGCGCAGTTACCAATCCCGTCAAACCCAATACACACGTTTAGCCAGCGTCCTTTCTACGTGAATTGTGGGTTCACCCGGTTACGTTTCAACTGTATTGCGGCAACCTGAAACAGAAGCATCCGAAAGGGTGTGCGCACATTTGTGCCATGGTCGGCCCAGTTCTGATATCTGCTGCAGAGGTAGCCGGGAATGAACCCAATGCTCAAGCGAATCGCAGTTGCCAGTGCTTCCACAGCACTGGCATTCGCTGTGGCCTGCACAGGCACGGCCGAAGGAAGCATCCCACCAACGATCTCGCCGGACATCTTCGCCCCTATCCCAACTCCCAGGCCATTCGGCCAGACGCCAACTCAAACGGCGACTCCGTTTGTCCTGCCGATCCCAACAGTGGCGATCTCTGCATCTCCAGAACCTATGGCAACCCAGGTTCCAACTGCCATACCAAGTGCGACTTTCGGCGCGCCAGACCCGGAACCAACATCTGGAACTCCTCCTACGCCTACGGCGACTGCCCTGCCTTTACCTACCGCCACACCGGAATTCACAGCGACCCCTGAGCCAACGGCAACGCGTGAGCCAACTGCCGTGCCAACGCAAACTCCAGTACCAGCTGCACCCGGTGGAATCCTGTTTTCACTGACTGACGGTTCAATATTCCTTGACCCGGAGAACGTTGCCCCTGAGAGCATCGCCGCCGGAGTGTTCCTCGCTGATTTCTCCGCAACCGCCACATTCGGCAACCCGGTTAACGCTTCATTCCGGGCCTACAGCTATGGAATCAAGTTCCGAGAAGTTGACGGCGATTACCAGGTAATTTCAATTGACAGCGCGGGCAAGGTTCAGCACCGGCTTTTCCATGAAAGCACAGACGGGACAATAGACACGTACAACGTGCTGCAAGAGTTCGCACACAACGACATAAAGGTCGGTGGTAGCGACTCCAACTCTCTGCAAATCACGGTCATTGATGACCTGGCCTGGCTGTACGTCAACGGAACCTACATAACCGAATTCGTTGTTGATGGAATCGGTGTCGCATCTGATGTGGAGTTCCTCGCTGAACTGGAAAATGAGACGAACATCTCCGGTGCACAAACTGAACTGCCATTTGCGGAAGTACGCAGCGCCTCGGTCGCAGCTTTCTCTGCATCGGAACTGCTGGTCAAAGAAGTCGGCGAGATATCCCGGACTGAACCTACCGGCACGCTTCGAGACTCCTTCGTGACAGCCGAATTCGTATCGCCATACGAACAGATACTCGGCCGCTGGAGCGTCGGATTTGAGTATGTGGATCCAGCAACCGGCACTTCCAACTGGTTCATATTCAACAACCGCCGCCAGTGGAAGCACGTCAGCCGCGCAGGAACGGACGGCGAGCTCATAGAAGTTGTAACAGGCGTTTCAAACCTGATCCTGCGTGACCGGGATGATGTAAACGAGTTGAAAATCTTCGGCACCAACGGCATCTACCAGGTGTTCATCAACGGCGTGTACTTGACCGAACTGACGTTCGACCCTGAATTCTCTCCGGTGCAGGTCTCGGCGATAGCAGGGTTTGAGCCCACAGACCAGGCACCTGGAATTCCAACCAGGGTAAACAACTTCACGGTCTGGTCGATGGGCGAATAGCTCACAATATCCACCGACACAAGACGAATTGCCAACCATGCAATAGAATCTCGCTGTCGAGCCGGGCCGGCCTCAAACCAAAGCCGCGAGAACTATTCTCATGCGTCGCCTGCTGCCCAGACACTCGCTGATAATTGTGGGAGCACTCTTGATGCTCCTTGGAACGGCTGCTGTCGCCTGTGGTGGCAACGACAAGCCTGACTCGCCGACGCCTACATCAACACCTCTTGTGTCTGATCGAGCGCCGACTGCACTTGCACCTATTCCACCAACGCCCACACTCACACAACCGGCTACCAGCACACCAACCAGTGGCTCGACATCGTCGGTGACGCCCGGACAAACCACCATCGTCCCAGGGCCGACTCCGACAACACCGGGAAGCTCATCACCCGCCACAACTACGCCGGGACAGCCGACCGAAACTGCTCCTGACGAGCCAACACCAACTCCGTTCGTCATAGAAACTGGCAAGAAGCTTGTCAGCGAGCCGCTCGGGGTCATTCAGCTCAAACCCGGTTTCGGCAGGGCCGTCACATATGTGCCCGGAGTAACACCGACGGATTTCCGAGTTGAAGTAGGTTTTAAAAACCCGTTTCACCCGGATTTTTCTGCATGGAACTACGGCATAAAGTTCCGGGATGACGGCCAGCACTACCAGATGCTGGTGGTAGATCACCAGGGCAACCTCAAGTACATCAAAGGGAATGGGCCTGAACTGGAAACAGTCAGCACTCTGGTGCTGGCAGATATGTTCACCGCCAGTGGAATCAGGAACGACCTTGTCTTCCTTGTGATCGAAGACAGGGCATTCGTGTTTCTTGCAGGGACGCTGGTTGCCCGTATCGTCGTGGAAGAGACCAACCAGCCCGGAGCACTATCCCTCGTCACAGACATCTACAACCAGACAATCGTGGTTGGGGCGCAGGTTGAATTCTATGATCTCGTGATAAACAGCGCCGGGCTTGTTGCACACACGGCATCTGGAGGGTTGATTAAGCCGTCAGCGAATGACATCGCTATCGGTGACTTCAGTCTGCCCACGTCAGCCGGGTACGCAAAGGTAACCTTCGTGTCGCCAACTTACGCGTATGCCGGAGACTACAGCTTCGGATTGCTATTCCGCACACCGGCCACAGGTATCGACAACTGGTTGGTCTTCAACGATGCAAAGAACTGGCGGCACATACGCCGGAGCACGACAGGTGCAGAGTTCGAGTACGCGCATGGAACTGCTGACGGTCTTCTTACAGGCAAGGGACAGGAAAATACACTTGAATTCCTGAGCACAGGACAGGAAAGCAAGGTTTACCTGAACGGCGTACTGCTAACGAATATGTCGATACAGGAAGAGGATATTCCGTACAACATGGCACCAATGGCAGGTTTCGAGCCAACGCACCAGACGGGCGGTATGGTCACGGTCTATACGGACTTCATCGTGTGGTCAGTTAAGAACTGATCGTTTTTCCTCATCATCAACGCAGGGCATGCGCGTCATTGCTGACGCGCCCCCCGGTAAATCGCATGGCTATCGCTTGATACCTGCCAGCCCATCCTTGATACCCTCCGTCGCCCATGCTGCCCACGGCATCGTGAAGAACTTGAAGCCCTTGTCCACAAAGAAGTTGGGATCCATTGTCGGCGGGATGAAGTACATCCCCGGAACGACGCCGTGGCGCTGGCAACCTTCCACGATCTTGTCCAGCCCGCGCTGATACGTGGCTGACTCGTAATCCAGCGGAACCTCCAGCTCAATCGACAGGTCAGACGGCCCGATAAGAAGAACGTCGATTCCGTCGACGCTCAGGATGTTGTCGATGTCATCAACCGCCCTGCGAGTCTCAATCATCGGGATAATCAACAACTCATCATTCACATAGTCGAGGTATTCCCGGTAGTTGCCGAATTTGCGGCCCCATACTCCGCGCTCCCCGGAGTTGCTGCGATCACCCAGTGGGGAGTACTTGCAGGATCTGACCATCCTGGCAGCCTCTTCCGGTGTGTTGACCATTGGGACAACGATCCCGCGAGCACCAATATCCAGTGCAAAGCAGATAAGGTCTGGCCGGTTATCGCTAACCCGGACAATTGGTGTCGCCGCCTTTCCGCTAACCACCTCAACTGCAGGCTTCAGCTGCTTAATCTCAACCGGCGTGTGCTGGGTGTCGAACAGCAGGAAGTCGAATCCAGAATCAGCAAGGACACCAACATCGGTAGCTATCGACCCTGCAGTGCCGACTACCGTTTTTCCGGATTTCAGACGGTCTTTGATAGTGTCCACGTGACTCAGATCTCCAGTTCTAAAGTTGAACGCCCCGGGCACGCCGGAGTTCAAGAAACATCCTGTGCGGGCGCATTCTCGCACAGAGTTCAAGCTCTGTGGCAAATGTTCCCGGTGAACGAATTGTCTGACCCGGCGATTTGTATAGAATGATTCGAGCGTCAAAGCCCTGAGTAGTGTCAGGGACAGGCACAACGCAGATACCGCTTCCACAGGCGTATCTGAACTGGAAACAAGCGGCGGTAGCTCAGCTGGCAGAGCATCTGCTTCCCAAGCAGAGGGTCGTGGGTTCGAATCCCATTCGCCGCTCCATATTGCATCCGAGCAAAGACCGGGCTGCGTTCCCGGTCTTTGCTTTTGTGACCACTGCCGAAGGGTCCAGGGCTGCGTTCGGCAGTCAACTGATGCGCCATCTGCTGCGCCGATACCAGAAATTGACCACAGTTTGCGAGTTACATCGTTGAGGCGTGCCGTATGTCTCTTTGCAAAATCCTGATAGCTTAGTATCCAGAGGTTCTCGCCTCCCCCACGGCAATCTGACAGGGTTGTTTCATTCAGAGAGGACAACGCAATGGCAAAAGGCGCCGATCGTCAGAAAAAAGAGACCAAGAAGCCAAAATCTGAGACGCCGAAGGTGAAAAAGGCGAAAGTGAAGCTTCCAAAGGCCAAAAAGAAAGCTGCCGAAAAGACAGCTTCAGCCAGTTAACGGCTTAACTCAAAACGGTTAAACGGGCGTGTACATTTTCACTGATGTTCACGCCTGTTTATTTATTTTCACCCCAGCCCGGTGCGGCAATAGCCTCCGCATGGACGCACCTGGCTCCCAGAATCCATTGCGGCAGCGAACATTCGCCCACTAGTCTTCAGGTGGAACTTTGTAGACGCGGTCACCGCTGCGGACTATGCCGTTAACCTTCAATGCGAGATCATCTCCGGGGAACGCAGCTGTCACTTCCCTGTGGTCGATCTGCATTGATTTGGCCATCTGCTCGAAGTTAGTGCTGTGCCCCGCAACATGCAACATGTCGCCTTTATGGATAGGCATCTGCAGGTTGAGAACCGCCACTCCAAGGTGGTTGTAGAAGTGCGTGACCCATCCAACCTGCACCGCTCCCGGGTTACGACGAACTTCCCCGGCTCCAAACATAAGGTCATGCATAACCTGACCGAGTGACTGCGCTATGTCCGTGTACGAGACGACTCCCACCAGCTTTCCACCATCAACCACAGGTAATCGTTGAATAGATTTCTCTCGCAGGACCCGCGCTACGTCAATGACGTCGGCGGTCGTGCCGATGGTCACTGCCGGTGCGCTCATGAATTCACCGACTGACCTGCTGTCAGGCATGTCACCGGATCCAACACACTTCACAAGCAGATCACGGTCGGTAATGACACCGAGAACTTTTTGATCCGTGCCAATCACAAGCATCCCGACGTCTTCATGAGCCATCAACTGGGCTGCTTCTGCGACGGACGCACCAGCATCAATGGTGACTGCGCCGTACACCATCACATCTCTGACTTGCATGGCACCGCTCCTCAACTCTGTGCTCTGTCTGATGTTCAGGCTGGTTACAGTGTCGCGAAGCCGCCGACCTGAACGAGCAAGTCGAAATGATGTGTATGTGAGGAAGGAATACCTAAACCGATGGCAGCGGCATTGTGTCACCGGTTTCCTGCTGCCAGGTACGAATCATGGCAGCCATCTCCCTGATCCGGTCTTTGTGTTCCGGTCTGTCAAACAGGTTTTCCATCTCATCCGGGTCAGAGTTCAGGTCATACAACTCACACTGGTCACCCGTAGAAAGATTTAGCTTCCACCGATCACCGGTAACCACGCTACGCCACGGGACC
>JAURLM010000020.1 GCA_030831265.1 Chloroflexota bacterium | reverse complement strand
GAAGAGCTACTGGCCCAGGCGATCGAGCATGAAGTCGATCATCTCAATGGCATCGTGTTTCTTGACCATCTCATCGCTCATGAAGAGCTACGCAAAGTTGGTGCGTCTCCAGATGAACCGCACTGGCATGATGTTGGGTACACGGTCTACGCCCAGCACTCCCCCACCTTGCCGTCAGACCTTCAAATGGTTGAGGTAATGTACACGGTTGCAAAACTTTCGCGCCTGAATGCTGAATCGTCATTGTCCGAAGCAGCGTATGACCTTTCTGACGGGCCGCACGACCATGGCCACGGTGAGCACAGCCATGCCCACGAACCGGTTGAACCGGTGGAGCGCTTGGACTAACAACCCGCTAACGGTTACGTCCAGCGTTCGCCTTCAGCTGTTCAACGACAAAGATCACTCTGGCAAACTCAACCTGTTCCGGCGCGTAAATAATCGTTAGGCAACGTGGATGAGTGATATACTCGGCGACGGCCATAAAGCAGGCCGGTGATCGCTGCCCCTGTCAGAAGACCTTGGCAAGAGTGATCGCAGGGTCCGGCACCGGTGAACACACCTTGCGCCGCATAGTACGCGGCGCTTTTCGCGTCCCTTTAGGAATATACGGTTGATTAGACGATACCGCGGACTCGTCATTCTCATAGCGCTAGTTGCTGCGTCACTCGCTGTGTTGATGGTGCCACAACTCCGCTTAAACGCATTCGGCAACACCTTTTCACGTGGTGAAGCCAACTCATTTCTTGGTCTGAAGCTTGGTCTCGACCTTCAGGGCGGCACACACCTTGTCTACAGGGTGGTTCCTGAAGGTGGCGGAACGCCGTCTGCGGACGACGTCGCCGCTGTTCGTTTGACCATTGATCGCCGCGTGAACGAGTTCGGTGTGAGCGAGGCCACAGTCCAGGAACTGGGAAACCCGCCGGATCGCATCATCGTCCAGATTCCGGGTCAGAAGGGTGCGTCCCTGAACATCAACTTCAGGCCCAGCCTGTTTGGTCCAATTTATTCCGCACAGCAGGTGGAAGATTTCTTCCGTTCCGACCTCGGCCGTCCCGACGCCAAGGTCACTCAAGACCCCGCAGACTTTTCAATCAACGTCCAGCTGGATTCGATCCGGCCAGCAGAGTTAGATGCTGACGGCAACGTGCTTGTTGCAGGTGAAGCTGAAGAGTGGCGCCCACTTATAGAAGAAAAGTTCCCTGCCACGGTTGTGATTGGTTTCGCCGGTGTGACACCGGAAGGTGACACCAGCGCTGATGCCACGGCAACCCCGGAAGCCAGCGCAACTCCTGAATCAACCGCCACGCCTGAACCTGCAGCAGAACCGGTATTCCCATCTGTTGAACAGGTTCAGCAAGCTTTGATCCTTGCCGGATTCGCCGGTCTGACAGTGGAAGAACTTGCCAAGGGTCAGTACGCCGTTGACATTATTGGCCTGAAGCCCGCACGAACGGCAGCTGACGGAACGGCCATCGCCGCTGATCTCGATCGCATCCGTGATGAGGTTCGTTTGCTTGGTGAACTTACCATCTTCGCTCCACAGGGAGACATCACCGGTTGGACAGTTGGCGGTGGAGTAGAGGAAGCCAAAGCACTTATCGGTTCAACAGCAAAGCTGGAGTTCCGTGAGCGCATATGTGGTGACCTGACAGCACCTCCCGGCGTAGACGTATGGCCGCCCGACGGATTGACACTTGATGAATGGGCGTCTGTTCGGTGCCAGGATCCTCGGTACTACCAGGAACAGGCAACCCCAATCGACGCCAGTGACCTTACAGACGCATTTGCGGGCACTGTTGAAGGTATCGCCAGGCCGGTCGTGAATATCGTGTTCAATGACGATGGCGCAGATGCATTTTTTGAGGTCACGGACCGCATATCGCGCACAGGCAACTTGCTTGCCATCTACCTTGATGGTGTGGAGCTTGTGGCGCCGAGTGCCAGTGAGGGAATCTCCGGTGGCCGTGCCTACATCAATGGTCCGGACTTCACGGCAGAGCGCGCACGGACCATCTCAATTCAGCTACGTTCTGGTGCCCTTCCAGCAACGCTGGAGCTGATCCAGGAGCGCAACGTTGACGCCACGCTGGGTGAAGAATCACTCCGCCAGAGCCTCATCGCAGGCGCCATTGGACTCGCATTGCTGCTGGTGTTCATGGTCGCCTACTACAAGGTTCCAGGAATAGTCGCAGCGCTGATGCTGGCCACGTACACAATAATGTTGCTGGCCATCTTCAAGCTGGTCCCTGTCACGATGACACTTTCAGGTGCCGCCGCAATCATCCTGTCACTCGGTTTTGCGGTTGACGCAAACATCCTGATTGCCGAACGGATCAAGGAAGAGCTCCGAACCGGAAGGTCGTTGCTTTCCGCAATCAACATAGGTTTTGACAGGGCATGGTCATCGATCCGTGACGGAAACGTTTCGACGCTTCTCACGGCAGCCGTCCTGTTCTGGTTCGGTGACAGGTTCAGCACCAGCATCATGCAGGGCTTCGCGCTTACGCTTGGTATTGGTGTGCTGCTTTCAATGCTCACCGCTTACTTCTTCAGCCGGGTACTGATGAGACTCATCGCCCGCACGAGTCTTGGTGGACACACAAATCTGTTCGTACCAGTTGCGGACAGTTCATCTGCCAGTGTGGATGGAGAGGCCTAAATGGACATCATCGGCAAAGGCCGTATCTTCGGCAGCATCTCCGCAATCGTGGTTGTGGTTTCGCTTGTTCTGTTGTTCACGCCCGGCCTGAAACTTGGTATCGACTTCAAGTCAGGTACAACAATCACCTACCGCTTTGAAGATGGTTCACCGGATTCTCATGATGTCCGAGAAGCTATTGCAAGCATCGGGCACCAGGAAGCTGTTGTCCAGAGCATGGGGCAGGGAGAGTTCATCGCGCGCATGTCCGAACTTGGCGCCGGTGAGTCCACCGCTATCATGGATGCCATCAAAGCGGCGACAGGACTGGAACCCACGGAACTGGAAACGACGACTGTGGGCAAGGCAATTGCTGAAGACACTGTCAAGAATTCGATAATCGCAGTCATCGTCGCGGCAATTGTTGTCATGATCTACATCGTCGTGGCATTCCGCAGCGTCCCGCGCGCATACCGCTATGCAATCGCCGCCATCATCGCACTGGGCCATGACGTCATAATCAGTCTTGGTGTGTTTGCAGCCCTTGGCGTGTTGATCGGCGCTGAAGTCAACGCCATTTTCATCGTCGGCATCCTGACAGTCATCGGATACTCTGTAAACGACACAATCGTGATCTTCGACCGTCTACGTGAGAACACCCTTCTTGCACCGAACCGGGCCTTGAAGGCCACAGTGAACCTTTCGATCAATGAGACCATGGTCCGCTCTATCGGAACGGCCATGACCACGGCAACCGTGATCCTGGCGATGCTTCTGTTCGGCGGCGCAACACTACGTGACTTCCTGATCGTTCTGCTCACGGGTGTCATCATCGGAACGTACAGTTCCATCTTCGTTGCATCGAACATTCTCGTGGGTTGGGAATCGGGAACCCTGGGACGAATCCTTACCGCCCCCATGAAACGGTTCCGACGTCAATCCGAACCTGCCTGATAGCATCAGCCAGGGCCTAACAATGTTCGCAATAACCACCTGTACAAACGCACGGGTGTACGGCAGGTAAACTGTCAGGCATCGCCACACTGTGGTGTCACTACGAAGCTAAACGGGAGCCAGCAATGCTGATTGGTGCACATGTCTCAACCGCGGGTGGCGCTTCTAAAGCTGTAGCGCGTGCCGAGGAGATCGGAGCCGAGTGCATGCAGGTGTTTGCATCCTCTCCTCGCGCATGGAAAGTCCCACCGTTGGCTGATGCTGAGGCGGAGAAGTTCCGCTCAGAAGCTGAACGCGCAGGCATGGGTCCTACGGTGGTTCACGGAAAATACCTCTGCGCCATCGGATCTCCAGACCCTGAGCTGGTTGAGAAGTCAATCGACGCTCTTACCGCAGAACTCCGAATCGCCGGTCAGCTCGGCGCACTCGGTGTGATATTTCACCCTGCCAGCCACCGCGGGCAAGGTTTCGATGCTGCGCTACCCCAGTTCGCAGATGGCATGAAGCGAATACTTGATGCGGTGCCCGGCGACACCCTGCTGATGCTGGAAACCAGCGCCGGCTCAGGAGATCACATCGGTTCAAAATTCTCCGAACTTGGTCGCATCATCAAAGCCGTCGGTAGCCCACGCGTCGCAGTTTGCCTTGATACCCAGCACGTCTGGGCCGGTGGCTACAACATCGCAGACCCGGCCGGTCTTAGCGCGACGATCAAAGAGTTTGACTCTGAAATTGGGCTCGAGCTTCTTCGAGCAGTCCACGCCAACGATTCAATGCGTGACCTGGGCTCCGCTGTCGACCGGCACGACAACATTGGTGACGGCCTGATAGGCACGGCAGGCTTCAAGAACATCCTGTCCAACACCGCTTTTGCAAACGTACCGTTCTACCTTGAGGTTCCCGGTACCGAGAAGTCCGGCCCGGATAAACCGAACGTAGATGCCCTTAAGCACATCCGCTCTAAAGTGGGTGTGCCAGCCTGATCCTGCCAATCAATCAAGGAATGTGTGCGGCTTGGTGAGAGTATCTTCCGAACGGTTCGAGGAACTGGTACGTGACGCAATGGAAGGTCTCCCGGACCAATTCCTATCACGCATAGACAACGTGGTAGTGGTCGTACAACAACGGCCGACAAGGGCTCAGATGGATCACCACGGACTTGGCCCGAACGAGACGTTGTTCGGGCTCTACGAAGGTGTTCCTATGACGGTTCGCGGCTCATACGCCCCCTCAATGCCTGATCGGATCACAATTTTCCAGGGTCCGATGGAACGTTACTGTGACACCGAAGAGCAACTGGTGGAACAGGTGCGCAAGACAGTGGTGCACGAAGTTGCACACTACTTTGGGATAGACGATGACAGGCTGGACGAGCTAGGCCTGTAAGCACGGCCAAAATTGCTTAACCGAAAAGCTTGAAGTCTTTCACGGGCCAGTAGAGGAACCATGCACGGCCAACGATATCCACTGCATGCACGTAGCCCCAGTTCCTTGAGTCATTGGACGCAATCCGGTTGTCACCAAGCACGAAATACTCGTTTGGTGGGACAACTATCGGGTACTCAAAAAACCGCCTCGGATCAGTATCCGCAATCACAAAATCAGACAGCACATCATTGACGTAAACATCCCCGCCACGGATATCGACCGTGTCACCCGGAACAGCGATCACACGCTTCACGAAATCCGTGTTGCTGTTGGTCGGTGGCTGGAAAACGATGATGTCGCCACGCTGCGGGCCGTGAAACAGGTATCCATCTGACCCCATCGTTGATACGGGTGACCGGGAATAGACAAACCGGTTCACAAGCAGGCGTTGCTGGTCCTCAAGAGTTGGGAACATGCTGCGCCCATCAATCTCGAAACTCTGAGTCGTAGCCTGCAACACGACGAAGATCAGCACAGCAGCGATGATCGTCTCCGCTGTGTCCCTGAATGTTCGTCTGAGTGCGTTCAATACTCTTCACCAGTCATATGCACGGGTTCAGCGGGCGGAAAACCCGCGATCGGAAATCCGACCATGACAGCCCCGAATCAACTTTTCACATTTAGCGATTATATGTTGTGACCATTACAGAATTGTCACGGCCTGCACCATACTTACGTACCATCTTACGATGCCTCACGATACGATCACTCTGCCTGTAGCATTCAGCAACGTGTTTCACTGTCCCTAACGCACCCAGTTCCACTGATTGACTTCACAGGACGAACAAAAACTAATCCAACTCAGCCTCGAAGGGCATCTTGACTCCTTCAACAGGCTGGTTGAGATTCACCAGGACGCCGTTTTCAGCGTTGCGCTGCGCATGGTGCGTAATCACGCGATCGCCGAGGATCTGACACAGGACGCGTTCATATCAGCGTTCAAACACCTGAGCTCTTATCGCGGCGGTGTTTTCCGCGCCTGGCTGATGAGAATTGTCCGTAACGCAACCTATGACCACCTCAGGCGAACAAAACGGCGTCCTGAAACGTCTATAGACAAGGACATCATCTCTTTTAGCGAAACGCTGGAGTCCGACGAACGTAGCCCACAGGAGTGGGCACAGTCCGGCGAGCTTGGCGAGATAATTTCTCACTGCATGGGCAGACTTTCGGAAGACCAACGGCTGACCGTTGTGCTGGTGGACATCGAGGGTTACCAGTACGACGAGGCGGCAGACATGACGGGCGTGTCTATCGGCACGGTCAAATCCCGGTTGAACCGTGCGCGTGCGAACTTACGAGATTGCCTCCAGGCACACCCGGAACATTTACCGGCCTCAATGCGTCTAGATAGCAGGGAAGAATAGGGAGCGATGCTAAACCTGCTGCGGCTGATTCGCCGTAAAGAACACATAGACGACACCGCAACGGCCTACATCGAAGGCCGGGCGACCGAGCGCGACGAAGCTGCTATAGCCGCACGCGCCTCTGTGGAACCCGGACTTAAACGCGATCTTGACTCGATTCGCGACACCGTTGCCCTGCTACGTTCCATTGAACCAGCAAAAGCTCCACGCAGTTTCATGTTGCAGGAAGCACCGGTCCGTGTCCGCCGTACATCACGTCCGCGGCTCGCCACAGTTCCCGCTGTATTCGCTATCGCCGCCGCAGCAGTGGTCGGCCTGCTCGCCATTGGCAATCTCACCGACATCGTCCACCAGTCGAACGGTATGACTGCGAAGAGCGAATCATCTCGATTCAGTCAAACAGCCAACAGCAGTGCTATTTCCGGCAATTCTGGTGTTGATAGTGCAGATGCAATGGCATCACCAGAGATGGGGTTAGTGGCACCAATGCCCACCTCAATTGCCGATTCCAGCAGTTCTGGCAGTTCTGACATCACAGCAATGCAACCAGAAATGTCTGAAACAGAAGCGGTGGATGACGGCAGTGTCCTAGCTCCTACCGACACAGACGAACCCTATAGCACCCGCAACGCTCTCAGTTCGGACGATCTAGGTGGCGGGATTGGAGAAGGTGGCGTCGAACCGGTCAAGACGCTGCCACTGCCTGAGGCATCCATAGCCGCCGGTGCTGTTGATATCACACAGGATTTGCGAACATTTGAGCAATCACCTGAAGACTCCGGTGATGGATTCGCCCTGCCCTTATGGCAATTGCAGATCGGCTTTGCATTCTTCGCTGTAGTGATGGCCGGTGCGTGGATGATCCTTCATCGCCGCCTAACCCGGTAACAATCCTTTCCGGTCACAATCCGCGTGATAATGCTTTCGGAAACACGTTTTTGGATTGTGAAATTTCTTTCATACAATCACTCGTCCCTCACGCGCGACCCACGCGCAATCCTCTGTGTGGTTAGACAATCAGGATGTGAGGTGTTTACACGCCAACTCCCTATGGCATGGAACAAATCCAGAACCACCTTCGTCTATACGTTGAAGCCCACTCGGAAAACCGACACGGAAAACAACCGAGAGTCGGCCCTCAACAACGAAGACATTGGTTGGATTGCCAGGTAACCCGGACGGGTGAAGGCAAGGGAGCAACAAGATGAAACTAACAGCTATCAAACCCATATCGGGCAAGCGAAAGCTGGCACTGCTTACGGCGGCCGTAAGTATCCTGTCGATCGCTGCCATCGCGTGCGGCAGCGCCGCTAGTGGGACACCTGAGCCGACGCGTACGGGAGCACAACCGACGAGCAACACGCTCATCTCCACTGGAGCGCCCGCAGATTCATCCGGCAGTGGAACTTCAAGTTCTTCCATTGGTGTGCCTGTAGTTCAGGCACGAGACTTTGCCTCGTCTACCTACGGCCCGTCCCTTTACTATGACGGACAGACCAGTCAAACGGGCATCTGGGTAACCGGATACGGTGCGAAAGATGTTGCGTCTGACGTTGGCGTGATCTACCTCGGCGTTGAGTCCAAGGAAGACACAGTCAGCGCAGCTCGCCAGAAGGCTGCTGAAGCCATGACCGCTGTTCTTGATGCGATCAAGCAACTGGGCGTTGCAGATGATGACATCGTGACGACCTCGTTCAACATCTACCCTCAGACCATCTGGGTAGAAGTGACCGACAGCATTGGCAGGCACAGCGAACCTCGTATCACCGGATACCAGGTCACGAACAACGTCGAAGTGACTGTTCGCAACCTGGACATCCTTGATGACGTTATCGACACGGCAGCTGACCGCGGTGGTGACCTGATCAGAGTCAACTCAATCTCGTTTACCGTGGCAGACCCTGCCCAGCACGGTGCTGAGACCCGTCAACTTGCCGCTGCAGACGCCCGTGCCAAGGCAGAGCTTTACGCACAGGCAATGGGCGTGAACCTTGGCCCGCTGATGTTCCTGACGGAGATCAGCAGTTCAGCCCCAATGGCCCAGAGAGCCTACGCTGCGGACTCTGCTATGGCTGAAGGTGGATATGCACCTACGCCTATCCAGAGCGGTGACGTAAGCCTTTCGACAACAATCCAAGCGGCGTTTGCGATCATCCCATAGCCCTTGGGCGTAACCGTCGCACCTTTCTGCCCACTCCCCGATTGCTGCCGGGGGGTGGGCTTTCCTTTGTTGGATATTGCCCAGTGAAGCGGTCTCAGCCAAGAGTTATTGTCGTTACTCGTGAAACCGCGTATACCTGCTCATCCTTGCCTCATTTCACTGGAATACACTTGAATAGTGCGCCAATCCTCTCAGGATCAACTTCGGGACTTCGATCCCGCAACCAATCTTCGACCGTGGTGTACGGAAGAAACCAGAGATGAGCACCGACACGTTTCTACATGATCGACACACAAATCGAAAAACATCTCACACGGGCGATAGAACTGGCGCGTGACGCCGCAGGCGGCGTTTCCCCAAGACCACCTGTTGGCGCGGTCATTGTCTCGCAATCTGGTGCTGTTATTGGGGAAGGTCAGACCGAGCCCAGACCCGGTGTCCACGCAGAGGTCGCAGCAATCAAGCAGGCAGGAAAAGCTGCACGCGGTGCAACCATGTACTGCACACTGGAGCCGCACGCCCACCAGGGAGTGGCTGCTCCGTGTACAGAGGAGATCATCGCAGCAGGAATCACGCGGGTTGTTTGTCCAATCGAAGACCCCAACCCAGTCGTCAATGGCAACGGTTTCCGCAGACTTCGCTCAGCAGGTGTTGAAGTCATCACAGAGACTTCGGCGGATCTCCGCGAGCAGATGGAAGAGATCATCTCCGGGTTCGCAATGCTCACTGCACACGGAAGACCCCAGTTCACATTGAAGTACGCGATGAGCCTTGATGGCCGAATCGCCACCAGCGAAGGTGAGTCACAGTGGATAACTGGTGAAGCGGCCCGCGCTGAAGCACACAGGCTGCGTCGCGCTTCTGACGCCCTGGTAACCGGCATCGGCACTATTCTCGCCGACAATCCTCGCCTCACTGCCCGTAATTCCGACGGTTCAGCGACCGGCCGCCCACGGCTGAG
>JAURLM010000202.1 GCA_030831265.1 Chloroflexota bacterium | reverse complement strand
GGAGCAGGGTTGGCAGGAGCCGCTGGCGGCAACGGAGCCAGCTCCGGCGGTGCAGGTGGAAATTCCTGGGTTGCGACCGGAGCAGGAACCGCCGGTACGGGTGGTGATGGTGGTTACAGTTATGCCATCTACGACATGGACGTTGCCGATGATGAAGATGCCACTCTCAGTGGCAACGTGACATCTGTCGGTTCAGGTGGAGCAGGACGGGTACTAGACGGCAAGTCGGGCAAGTCCGGAGAGAGCAACTACTCCGGTTCGTAAATCGCCAATTCATTCAGCCGGAGCCTTTTTAGATACAGGAGGCTCCGGATGACACGCTTTCATAAGGTCACGCGTGTTCGCTTTTCCAATTGCGCGCAACACGTGTGGTGTCACTCTTCGCACCTGCTTCGGTGGTGCAGGAACAAGCTGCTCACCACGTCCGTTCAAAAGACCCCAGAACGGCGGTAACTCGCTCGGCCACACCAGGCCATGTGGAGCCATCAGGTAGTGAAAGTCCGCCGCCCTGAGATACGCAGCATCATGAAATTTGATGCTGAAGCTTACTAGTCTGCGCTCCGCTGCTTTGACCTTCGCGCTAGCAGTGTTCTGAGACTCCCTGGCAAGCAGCGAGGCTGCACTCCCGGTATCACTGGCAACCAATGCCAGTTCCCGGGCGAATCTGGCTGCATCCTCAAGACCGCGAATATCTTCTGACAGTCTCTCCCGGTCTCGCCTGGTTCGGTTGTCTTTCATCAGGTCAGATCGAGATGATTTGACCTCGACTATGTAAACACGGTTCTTACCGTCTACCCCAACGACATCTGCAATACGTCCGCCGGGCCCTTCCAACCTGACCTCAAAACCAATCACTCTGCACCCGGCCTCTGAATACAGCCATTTCCATGCTGCCCACTTCAGGTCGTAGGTCAACTCGGTCTCATTCTTAAACTTCAGCGATCCATTCAACTCTTCATCCCTCAGATCAGCGTTCAGCCGGATTTTCGCAAATGCAAATGCGAACAATTGTGCGAATTCTGTGCCAGATTTCTATGCTTTTTCAGAACGCACGTGCTATTTTTCCACGAACAGAACAGATGTTTCCCATTTTTTGCGGGCCGAGCTTACGGCAGAAAAGAGAAAGCGATGATTGCGGAACTGTTACAGGATGAACTGATCACCTCGAAAAACTCGATATCAGCCACTGCCCCGATTCGGGTTATTGGTATTGGTGACGCCGGCTGTCGTGCCGCCACACTGATTGCTACGGAACAGAACCGAAGTTCTTCGACTGCCGTGTTCTGCATCGATACCGATTCGGCCAGTCTTGATCGTTCAACCTGCAACCGCAGTCTGTTGCTTGGGGCAGCGAGCTTCCGTGGATTCGGTTCGGGAAGCGATGCTCCGGCTGTCCGACAGGCAACGAAAGACAGCCGCAGTGCCATCAAGGAAATGGTGCTCGGTGCGCAGTACGTGGTGATCATGGCCGGGGCGAGAGGGGTCACCGGTTCGTCAGCAGCACCCATCATCGCTGATGTGGCTCGAGAGTCAGGGGCGCGTGTCCTAGCTGTGGTGTTCATGCCATTCGAGTTCGAGCGAACGTCAGCGCACCTCTGCGCGGCAGACACCATCACCAATCTGCGCTCCACATGTGACGCTGTGTTGGAAGTGCCAGTAAATACCTCATCTGCCACTACTGCGCTGGCAGTTTCCCTGGAACACGACCGACGATACGCGAGTGGGTTCGTGGCTCTGCTCAGCTCAATCGTCACTCGCACGGACAGCGCACAACCTTGCGTTTCATCTTTCGATGTTCATTCAGTGTTAAGTAACGGGCAACGCGCCGTTTACGCGAGCAGCCAATCCGTCGGCTCACTAGCACCACAGCAGGCACTGGGCGATTGCATTGGTGACTTTGCCAAACAGGGCATACACCGCGGTCAACTTGACCGAGCGTTCCTCTTCGTCGAGTCAGCGACAGAGCTATCTGTTGTCGATGTAACGGAGATGACAATAAACCTGGAAGCGCTGGCAGGTAGCCAGGTCGATATCGTCACGCGTCACCAGAAGAGATCCATGCTGCGCGGGAAAGTAAGGGTTTCCGTGCTGGGAACGATCCGTGAATCCAGGCGACGATTGATCTTCGATGAAGTCTTGAATCGGTCGACTGAAATGAAGAATCGTCAGCGAATGGCAGCATTCATATAGCCGAAGCCATGCGCCAACAGGTGGCCGGACACCGCTTGATGCGCGCAGATATTGCCGGGCGGGACGAATCAATGCCCCCGACCAGTCCCGCCCGGTTCAACAGTTCATCCACTTACTCGCGGGCTTCCCGGGTATGTGCCACCGGCATTCATGGCGAGGTTGCCTCCGTCCATCGGAAGTGCCATACCTGTCACAAAAGATGAAGCGTCGGACGCAAGGAAAATCGCAGGGCCTTTTATCTCTTCAGGTTGTCCCAACCGGTGCATTGGAATCCCGCCAATGAATGTGTTCAGCACCTCTGGCGTCGATTCAATACGGGCGGCCAGCCCTGCATTCATCACCTGTGCTGGCAATATGCAGTTCACTCTCACGCCACGGGCAGCCCACTGGGTACTCAACTCTTTTGTCATGTGAATCACGGCGGCCATCGACATCCCGTACGGCATGTGCCCTCGACCAAGAGAGTTCCAACCGCCTATCGAGCCAAAGTTGATGATGCTGCCTTTGCCCTGCTTAAGCATCCGGCGACCGGCTTCCTGGCACATAGCGAACCTGCCAAAGACCAGGTTCTGGAAAACCTCCTGCACCACCTCAACCGGCATATCCTCCGGCGCACCAACCTTCCCTTCGCCCGCAACGTTTCCCAGCACATCGATACGGCCAAATTCCCTGTCCAGTAGCTCGAAAGTCTTACGAATCTGTGCGATGTCTGAAACGTTGCAGTTAACCGCGATAGCACGCCTTCCCAACGCCTTGATCTCTGACGCGGTTTTCTCCGCTCCGGCGACGTTGATATCGAGCAGCATCACATCCGCCCCCGCTTCAGCAAAGCCGAGTGACATCTGGCGGCCCATACCGCTGGCAGCGCCGGACACCATCGCTACCTTCCCTGCAAGACTGAACAGTGGGTGAGACAACCGAAGCTCCTTAGATACGTTGAAGTGGGACAATCGGGCGGAATTCTACTCCCATAAAAGCTGCAGGTATTGTTGCATCCATGAAATCACTCTCAATAGACCGAGTGAAAGCTATTGCAGCCGCAACCAGCACGTGGCGCGGCTGGGATTTACTTGGAGTAAAAACACGGCGAGCGCCAGTTCCGTGGCAACTCACAGAAGTGATCGCAGAGTACCTGAGTGGTCTCGAGGTGATACTGGATATGGGTTGCGGAAACGGTAAGCTGCTGGCTCAGTTGGCAAACGGATTCACACGCGGGATAGGCGTGGACATATCCAAAGAGCGTATAGACGAAGCACGCCTATCTTTGCCGATAATGCTGAGAACGCGTATCCACTTCACTCGCGCATCTTCGCATAAGGTTCCCGCCCCGGATGCAGCTTTCCAGGTTGTGCTGAATCGACAGGCACCGCTCTTCCCCGCAGAGATCGACCGGCTGCTGGCTCCAGGTGGCTACTTCATCACGCAGCAGGTTGGTCCGGAGAACACTCGAGCCATCATCGCTGCATTCAATGAAGCGCGCTGGCCACTTCCTCCTTGGCCTGATGAGATGCTGCTTCCAAATACGTTCACTACGCTGGACACCCTTGGATACAGAACCCTGCGCAGCGATGAGTACGACGTACCGTACGTGTTCGCAGACGCCGAATCACTGATCTACTGGTTACAGATGGTCCCTGTCCCGCAGGACTTCAACATAGAGAGCGATGCAGAAACCGTTTTGGAGATACTCGACAGGCTCACAACACCGAACGGTATCGTGACCAACGAGCATCGTCAGCTACTTGTGATGCAGAAGCCTACGTGATGCGCCGCCGCTGGCCTAAGCCTCGAGGTATTCCGCAAGACTGCGGATGTTGTAGGTCAACTCCTGCCCGTGCATGATTTCCACCGCACAGCGTGCCGTATCCAGTGACGTGAAACAAGGGATTCGGCGTTCAGCGGCTGTTCGCCGGATATGAAACCCGTCCTGCAACGTCTGTCGGTCTCCCGTCACAGTGTTGACCACAGCAGACACTGTTCCATCTTCGATGATGTCGACTACCGTGGGACCATTGCCAGCGAGCCGCTTCTCAACCTCGGTCACATCAATTCCCAGGGAGCGGATCATAGCCGCGGTTCCACCGGTGGCGTAGAGCTTGAAGCCTGCCGCATCAAGTTGTCTTATCAGCCCCGGAGCATCCGCTTTATCGCGATCTGCCACGCTCAGCAGGATGTTGCTCTGTGGCTTCAAATCGAGACTGGAGGCGATAAGTGCCTTCGCAACAGCACTGTTGAAATCGAAGTCTATGCCCATGACTTCACCGGTCGATTTCATCTCTGGCCCCAGGAACGTGTCGACTCCAGCGAGTTTCGACATTGAGAAGACCGGTGCTTTAACGGCGATGAGCTTACGCTTCGGGGCCAGTCCCGGCTTCAGATCAAACATCGCAGCCGCTTCTGCCAGGGATTTGCCACGCATGACTTCAACGGCCAGTCGCACCATCGGTACACGCGTGACCTTCGAGATGAACGGTATCGTCCGCGACGATCGCGGGTTGACCTCGATTATGAAAACCTCCGGAGTAGCGTCAGTCCCGTTTTCACGAGACTTCGGCCGAAAGCCACGGTACGCGCCACCACCGGTGATGACGAACTGGATGTTCATCAGGCCTTTGACACCCAGTGCCTTGCCTATCCGGCGTGTGTAATCGACAACCGTGTTGACTTCCGCTTCGGTGAGTGACTGCGCGGGGTACACGGCCATTGAGTCTCCGGAGTGAACACCGGCCCGCTCAATGTGCTGCATGATTCCAGGAATCAGCACTTCTTCGCCATCGCAGACAGCGTCAACTTCAACCTCAACCCCTTCGAGATAGCGGTCAATGAGCACAGTCTGGTTAGGTGACGCTTCCATCGCGGTCTCGAAGAATCTAACGAGTTCCGACGAGTTTGGAACTATCTCCATAGCGCGGCCACCAAGAACATATGAAGG
>JAURLM010000201.1 GCA_030831265.1 Chloroflexota bacterium | reverse complement strand
GGGCAATTCGATCAGCGTCCGGCGAATCGACTGAAACGTCAGTCGTGCCAACCAGTGTTCCACCCAGCCACGGCAGTGCATAAACCACTCTGCCGTCACTCGTCTCTGGAATCAGCACACCATGCTGCCCGCTGAGCAGCGAGCCGGGAAGGACGATGTGCGTCCCGCGACTCCACTGCATCAAACCGGGTTGGTCCGCTGTATCAAGTGCACGGGTTGCGTCGGTATAAGAGCCGGTAGCGTTTACCACGACGCTGGCGCGGATTCGCAGGGCATCTCCAGTGAGCCTGTCTTCGGCCTCAACTCCCACCACGCGTCCGCGCGAGGTCACCATCGCGTTCACATTCACATAGTTCACCACCGCCGCTCCGTAATCAGCAGCGGTGCGAGCAATGGTCAGCGCAAGACGAGCGTCGTACATCTGTCCATCCATGTAGATGACACCGCCGCACAGACCGTCACGGTGTATCGAAGGCACAACTTCAGCCGCTTTGTCAGAACCAACTCGATGTGTCCCGGAGAAACCGTGTCCTCTTGCGATTGCGCCGTAGCCCATCAGGCCCGCGGTGAACTTCAACTGCTGCCAGCGAGAGTATGCGGGAACCAGTATTGGCAGAGCGTGAACGAGATGCGGCGCGTTCTGCATCAGGCGATAACGCTCTGCCAGCGATTCCCTCACCAGCCCGATGCGACCCTGCTTCAAGTACCGCACCCCGCCGTGCACCAGCTTCGTGCTACGGCGTGATGTGCCGGACACAAAATCACCGCGCTCCAACAGCACTGTGCGGTAGCCGCGTAGAGTTGAATCAAGAGCCGTGTAGAGCCCGGTTGCACCGCCACCGATGATTGCAACGTCAAACGGCTCATCTACGGCTTCAATGTAGTTGAGCATGCCCGGACGGTTGAATAGCAGCGGCTGAATGTTTGACATTGCAATATCAGCCTATAGCACGCTCTTGAAAACGACAGGTGGATTACCGTCTCCGGGCATGATGAAAATCTATGACAGCCCGCGTTCGGGCTTGGCGTGTAATACTTCTTCGTCGCAGGTTGCATAACGAACTGCAAAAACCACGACCTGCCTGCCCGGGAGACTTTAACCCCACATGCCCGACTCAAAACCGCCATACGTGCTCGCAATCGACATCGGGTCATCATCGGTGAAAGTCGGTTTGTATGACGGTTCGGCGATAGCTATTGAGGGTGCGGATGTGTCGGTACCGCATGAACAGACGTTGCGTTCGGATGGAACCGCCGAAGAACGAGTGGATGACATTGTTCATGCTGTCGAAACTGCGATCGACCGTGCTGTCGCAATTGCCATCGATCTTGGCATTGCGATTAGCGCTGTTGGCATGGACTCAATGGCATCGACGATTATCGGTGTCGATGCCGTTGGCGCTCCGGTGACTCCGGTGTATACATATGCCGATACTCGAACCGCTGAAGATGTTGAGCTACTGCGCACCGAGCTAGATATCGATGCTGTCCATGACCGGACCGGTGCCATGCAGCACACGTCCTACATTCCAGGACGGGTGCGCTGGCTAAGGCGAACTCAACCGGTACTCGCTGCCCGTGTTGCGCGCTGGCTGGACGTGTCGACGTACCTGTTCACGCGTTGGTTCGGCACACAGGACGTAGCTGCCAGTTTTTCCATAGCGTCGTGGAGCGGAATGCTAAATCGCCGAGAGCTTCGCTGGGATGCGCGTTTGCTGGAGCACATCGGTCTCAATGAAAAAAATCTCCCGCGCCTTGTCGCACACAGCGAACCACAGGTCGGCCTCTGCCCACAGTTTGCAGAACGATGGCCAGCACTTGCTGACAAGCCGTTCTTCCCGGCAGTTGGTGACGGAGCGGCAGTGAACATCGGTTCAGGTTGTGACAGCCGTGACAGGGTGGCTCTGACAGTCGGTACAACCAGTGCAATGCGCGTGTTGATTGAAGGCGAGTCACCATCGGTTCCGTCCGGCCTATGGGCATACCGGCTTGGTAGAAACTCAACTCTTATGGGCGGCGCCTTCAGCGAGGGTGGATTGCTGCTGGAATGGGCAGAGAGCGTCCTCAAAATGCCTCCGCTTGATGTGCTGGACGCTGAACTACTGAAGCGTGAACCGGATAGCCACCGTCTCACAGTCCTGCCATTTCTTGCCGGGGAGCGCGCCACAGGCTGGTCAACCCGCGCAACCGGCGTGTTTGAAGGCCTGCGTTCTTCCACGACATCGCTGGACATGGTCCAGGCGATGATGGAATCGGTCAGCCTGCGGTTCTCGCTTGTTGCGGAAATCCTGCTGCCAACCCGGTCCCCGGATGTCCGCTTTGTCGCGTCAGGCGGTTCCGTCCGACGCTCCGAATGGTGGTTACAGACGATGGCCGATGCCCTGGATGCTCCCGTAGAGATTTCAGCAGCGGACCAGGAGACCAGCCGCGGAGCCGCTGCGTTGGCGCTGCATTCAATTGGTGCCGTGAAGTCCATGGACAGCCTGCGCCCGCATGTTCAGAAGACGTATCACCCGCGCCCTATGGCCACGGTGATACTCCGTAATGCGGTCGAGCGGCAGCGCAAGCTTTACCGACGGATACTCGGGTAAACCCCGCCGAGACGGGTCAGCGTTGGTGATGAGCCGAACGTCACACCTTCGGTCTCCCCGTCAGGCTCGCCACGACTACACGTTGGTCGCAGCGGTTCACGTCGCATCCGCTTAGGATTTTGCACGTCCCACACGTCCTCATAGTCGGGCGAATGCAGTCGTCGCTCTACATATGTGGACTTCTGTCACACCCGCACCGTAACCGGAAGCTCCAATGACAACTCAAGCCCAGTTCCTGAGCGATGTCGCTCACATCATGGACATACATACACCAGTGGTATCGTCTGATATGCCTGCACATGAAGCGCGGGCGGTCATAACTGACAACGATGATGAACCGATCGCAGTTGTTTCACAGGATGGCAAGTTCAGGGGCGTCCTTACTTCCGATTCCTTGCTGGTGGACGGGCCTTACACAACCGGCGACCTCATGAAGCGAGCCAGAATGACCGTGGCTCCACACGAGTCTGCATTCTCAGTGATTTCAAGAATGTTGAGCCGTCGTGTTGACTGGGTACCCGTGTTGAAAAACGGTACGCTCGTAGGCAGCCTGAGCCGCCATTCCGTCCTTGCCGCTTATGGAGAGATGCACCGGGTCTAGCCGCCACGCGGGGCGGACTCGTCTGAGTGCCGTTCCCTGCGTTCCGACAGAAGCATGTTGGCGGTGTCACGTACCTCCTGGACGAGCCTGTGAGGTGGAGCCTCATCGTCAGGAGCGGCTTCCACCATGTGCAGCCAGTCGAATACCCGTTCCAGGTTTTGTCTCAACTCCGATGCAGACATCAGCCGCGGGACGAGGGGATCGATCTCTGGCGGATCTGGAATCGTCATCAGCAATCAGCCCTCGTCCTCCCGGTCATCGTGCCATTTGCGAACCGGGCCCAGGAACTCGTCGGCGGCTTTTGGGCCACGCGTTCCCTTGCCGTAGGCGTACAACTGGGACTTGAGCGAGTTGTGCCATCCATTTACGAACGGGTCGATAATCTCCCACGAAACTTCGATCTCGTCACTGCGAGTGAAAAGGGACTGGTCACCTTCAATGGCATCCAGCAGCAATCGTTCGTAGGAATCTCGAATCACCTGGGGCGGGAAGTGGTACTCAAGCGTTTCCGGAGCCGTACCCATGCGAGTTCCCGGCTTCTTGTTCTCGAACGTCAGATGAACGCCTTCATGCGGCTGAATCGCAATGCGAAGAAGGTTCGGTGTCACATCGGGACCATGCGTTTCGAAGATCGTGTGTGGCGGCGGTCTGAACTGGATCGCAATCTCGGAAACCTTTGACTGCAACGCCTTGCCTGATCTCAGGTAGAACGGCACGCCCTGCCAGCGCCAGTTATCCACCTGTAGACGTATTGCACCGAACGTGGCTGTCCCTGAAGACTCGGCCACACCTTCTTCATCACGGTAACCCTGGTACTGCCCGCGTACAGAATTTTCCGCAGCCTGATCAATGTTGTACTTGCGAACAGACTGCAAGACTTTGGCCTTTTCATTACGAAGCGCGTTGGCAGTGGACGTTGCGGGAGGTTCCATCGCGACGAGCGCGAGCAACTGCAAGAGATGGCTCTGCATCATGTCCCGTAGCACGCCGGCCTCGTCGTAATACTCACCACGACCGGCGGTGTCGACGCTTTCCAGAACTGAAATCTGCACGTGGTCCACGTAGTTGCGGTTCCAAACCGGCTCGAAGATCGTATTCGCGAACCGGAAAACGAGCAGGTTCTGCACCGTCTCCTTGCCGAGATAGTGGTCGATGCGGAAGACTTGCGATTCCTGCAGGACGGAGTGGACGGTTTCGTTGAGCTTCTGCGCCGACGCGAGATCGGTGCCGAACGGTTTTTCGATAACCACCCTGCGGAATCCATTTGCCTGGTCCAGCATCCCAGCCGCACCAAGCGCAGTTAGCGTCGGGGCGTATAGATGGGGAGCGAGCGCCAGGTAGTAGATGCGGTCGTCGCGTGCACTGTCAGTGGACGCGGCAGACACTGCGCTGTCAATGCGTTGCAGCGATTCGGCATCGGTCGAACTGCCCTGGATGTAACTTATCCTCGACGCAAACTCGGCCCATTCACCGTACTTGCCAATCTCTGCTTCTTCGACTCCCGTGTACAGCGATTCACGGAACGATGCATCGTCCATTTCAGAACGCGCCACGCCAACAAAGTGACATATCTGTGGCAGTGCGCCGGTCTTGTAGAGGTGAAAAAGCGCAGGCGCAAGCTTCCGGTGTGTCAGGTCACCGGATGCACCAAAAATCACGACAGTCAGCCGTTCATTGTCCTGCGCCTTATTAGCCATCACTCTTCCTAATGGCATGTCCACCGAATGCGTTTCTCATCGCTGCAAGCGCACGACCGCCGAGCGGATTATCCTGCCTCGACCGGAATCGCATCTGCAATGCGAGCGCGATAACCGGAGCAGGTACCGCCAGTTCAATGGATGCATCAACCGTCCAGCGTCCCTCGCCAGAATCCTCAACGTATGAAGTGAGGTGTTCCAGTCCCGGATCTTCCGATAGTTCGCTTGCCGTCAGGTCAAGTAGCCATGACTTGATAACGGAGCCGTACCGCCAGTTTTCGGTGATGGCTGCGAGGTCCAGACCGAACTCCTCTTTTGCAGCGAGCAGTTCCAGTCCTTCTGCGTATGCCTGCATCAGACCATATTCGATGCCGTTGTGAACCATCTTCGTGTAGTGGCCGGAACCAGATGGCCCAACGTAAAGGCCGCCATCGTTCTCCCGCGGGGCAAGCGTCTTGAATATCGGCAGGTTGCGCTCATACGCAGCCTTGTTGCCGCCGACGGTCAGGCAGTAACCGTTGTCCAGTCCCCAGACACCGCCACTGGTGCCGCAGTCCAGGTAATCCACGCCGTTCTCAGCCAGCAGGGCGGCGCGCCGCATCGTCTCCTTGTAGTTGGAGTTTCCGCCATCGATCAGCGTATCGCCTGAGTCCAGCAGCCCGGCCAGTTCGGTAACCGTCTGTTCCGTGATGTCACCGGAAGGAACCATCACCCACACGGTGCGAGGAGCGGGCAGGCTGCCCACCAGTTCTTTGAGTGACGCCGCACCGCTGGCACCGTGTTTGC
>JAURLM010000200.1 GCA_030831265.1 Chloroflexota bacterium | reverse complement strand
TCAGTTCGTGGATGACGGTTCCCGGCGATGGACCACCGAGGATGAACAGTCCGTAACGATCCATGGCGAACCCACCGAAGTACTCACCGTCAGTCGCCGCTGCACTGGTCGGTGGAAACGCTGAAGTGGCTGCATCAACATTCGGGTAGATGATCGCCCGGAAACGTTCCACAGAGCCGGGTGCAAGTCCCAGTGCTGCGGCGATTTGTTGCCACGAACTGTCAACGCGATCTGCCATGCGCTGTGCCACCGATTCAGAAAAACCGTAGTAGTAGAAGTCGAGCGGTATACCCGGCTCAGACAGCATGTGCCACTGAATGGTGGGGTCCAGATAGAGAACTTGCACCGGGTCAGACAGGCTTGTAGCGCCGTTGGAGCCGGTCAGTTCAAGCCGTATTTCGAATTCCGTTCCGGGTGGATAGTAGGTGCGGACTCCGGTGTCGATGGTGAACTCAGCGACGATGCTGGAGCCGTCCGGGGAGGTAGTAACGGTGGGGTATGCGTAGGACGAGATGGAGCGGTTTCCGAGTGCGGTGAATATCGAACGTGCTTCACTGACGGGGCCATTGACCTGCGCGTCGAACCGGACATCGATGCCCCTACCGAAATGAACCTGGTTGGTCACAGTGATCGAATCGATCAGGTTGCCGCTGGTTGGAGAGGCGTATCCAAGAACTCTTGACTGCCCCGGGAGCGCTACAACCGCGAAGAGAACAACCATCAACACAGGTAACAAAAAACGAGCAGCCTGTTTGGCTGTCATGCGAGGCTGAGTTCGAAGGCGTGTTTGCATCTATTGATTGAAACGCAAAAAACGCTGCCTTGGGTTTGGGGCGACTGCCAGATTACGGGCTGTTTACCCGGCTACACGGCGAATACTCAGATTCCCATGACTTTAAGGGAACCATGCGCTCCGTAGATGCGGTTGATGTTTATCAGCAGGGCGGTTGCACCTTCAAGATACCGGGCGTTTTCAAGCAAGCCCGCGTTGATGCCTCGTAGGCCCTGCATTTCATGAGCGAGTTCCATGACAGACTTCAGTGCTTCGGGATCGTCGGAGCAGACGAGCGCGTCTGTGTTCAGGCGTGAGCCCGGCCGCATAAGGCCGCGTGCAGGGACGGTGTGGAACGCAGCAACCCACCGCGCCTCCGGCACCAGGCGTTCTGCCTCCTCTGCTGCCGAACCTGTTGGTGGGGCGATGTTCCTGGCCTGCCCGCCAACAAACTCCAGGGGCACGATGGTGTTGACGCAGATCTTGCCGCGCAGGTGCCGTCCTATTGAGTGCAATACCGAGGTCATTCCGGCATATGGCACGGTCAGGAAGATCACCTCACACCCGGATGCGGCTGCTGCGTTGTCCGCCCCAGAGTAGCGAGACGATGCCTCTTCGCTGCCGCATGTATCAGCCATCTCGCGGGCAGTCTCGATGGCCTTGACCTCATAGCGCGACCCTATGACCACATCGTGCCCGGCGAGACCGAGTTGCATACCCAGTCCGCGGCCTTCAGGGCCGGTTCCGCCAATCAAACCAATCTTCAAATGCGGTTATCCCTTGCTTGTGTCCACTGCTTTGACATGGGTGTCTGGCCATCGTAGCATCCGGCTGCTCGGCCGCAACCTGCGGCTATCCCTAAGCCTGCTTAACCCGCTACAAACTGGACCGCTAAGATATGCGTTACTTTCAATTTTCAAAAAACGGCCACCGGCGCGTCGGCGTCGAAACTGCCTCGGGGCAGATTACCGATCTCACGTCAATTGAGCCAATCATAAGTTCAACCAACGATCTGTTCGCCGCCGCCGCAATTGCCGGTTCAACTACGGACGCCATCACGAAAACAGTGCTCGCTCGTGGTGATGGAGAGACAGTTTCCTGGGACTCCCTGTCGGCAACGGGCGGCGATTACAAGCTTCTGCCGCCAATCGACGCACCGGAAGTCTGGGCATTCGGTGTCACTTACATGGACTCGATGCGAGAACGTCAGGCCGAAAGCGGCACCCCGGACGTGTACGCCAAGGTCTACAACGCCGACCGGCCGGAAGCGTTTTTCAAGGCGACCGGTGCTCGTGTCCAATCACCGTTTGACGAGGTTGGTATTCGAGCAGACTCCGGGTGGGACGTTCCCGAACCTGAACTGGCTTTCGTGGTGTTCGGTGGCAAGATCGTCGGCTACACGGCAGGCAATGACATGAGCAGCAGGACGATTGAGGGTGAGAACCCGCTCTATCTTCCGCAGGCGAAGGTTTATGACAAGTCCGTCTCCTTCGGCCCGTGCATCGTGACAACGGAATCGATCGGTGATGCTCAAAAACTTGACGTCACGTTGACTATTGCACGAGATGGCAAGCAGGCGTTCAAAGGCCAGGCGAACACATCCAGCATGAAGCGTGATTGCGCTTACTTGGCCGACTGGTTGCAGCGCCACAACACGGTTCCTGACGGAACGGTGGTCTTGACGGGTACCGGGACGATTCCGCCACCAGACTTTACGCTTACTGCCGGTGATGTTGTGTCTATCGAGATCGAAAAGATTGGCACACTCGTTAACACGGTTGTGGTCGTTTAGTCGTACGGGTATTCGACGTATCGTTGCTGTTGTGCGGAAATCACTGGTGATCTCTTTGAATAATGAGACACAGTAACCGGTTGATTCCGCACAATGTGCCCAGGAGTTGCGGATGAACCGAACCAGGTACACCTTGCTGTGCAAATTTTTCTAGCTGGATCGTCCCGTAGGTGGTTAATGCTGGCAGTTTGGTTGCTGACAGCGGCCGTTCTGGCTGCCTGCGGCACCGACTTTTCCAGTCGGCAGCCAGTCGCGGATGCTGGTGATGCCACGCCCTTGCCGGAAGCCACTGTTTACCGGGTGATCCCGGTGACGCCGATGCCCTCGGCTACGCCGTTGCCTACTGCGGTCGGGCCGGCTGGTGCTCCACAGCGACCGTTCCCCAGTGAGATTGACGCTAGCCGTAGCGGGCATGGCCTGCCTGGGGAGGCTGTTATCAGCCTCTGGACAAACTATCTGAACGGCGCTCGTGTGATAGTCGAAGGTAAGGATATCGACCTGAACCTGTGTGCTGACGGGACGCTAATCCCCCAGTCACCACTGTCTGTCATCAGCGGTGGCACATGGGGTTTGCGTAGCACGAACGGTGAATGGTACGAAGTGATGCTGGGCCGTGAGTTTTCTCGTGGACGCTTGAGTGGAATCGTCACACTGTCGCGTATCGGTGACAGCACTGTGGCGTTGGGTGACCGACCCTCGGTGGTATCGGTGACGGACTCGCAGTTGTGTGTCGAAGTTATGGGAGGCTAATCCTGGTACAGGAAAATGAACAGGATTCTGTTGGCGTGGGCGATGTACAGGCCGTCCAGGAACTAGCGACGCGTGTTCGCGAGAACGTTCAGCGAATCATCGTCGGCAAATCCGCAGCCGTTGACCTTGCAGTGACCGCGTTGCTGTGCCGCGGGCACGCGTTGATTGAGGATGTGCCGGGTACAGGCAAGACTACGATGGCCAAGGCGCTGGCTGCGTCGCTGGATTGTGATTTTCACCGCATTCAGTTCACGCCAGATCTTGTGCCGGGCGATGTCCTTGGCGTGAACTTTTTCAATGCCAAACGCGGCGAATTCGAATTCCGACCGGGGCCGATATTCTCACAGGTGTTGTTGGCTGACGAGATAAACCGCGCAACGCCACGGACCCAGTCCGCCCTGCTAGAGGCGATGCAGGAGACACAGGCCAGCATTGACGGTGTGACGTCAGAATTGCCGCATCCGTTCTTCGTCATGGCGACGCTCAACCCGGTTGAG
>JAURLM010000199.1 GCA_030831265.1 Chloroflexota bacterium | reverse complement strand
ACGCGTGATGCCATTGAGGAGGCGTTCAGCCACCCGCGAGAGATCGACATGCAGCTGGTCAATGCACAGCAGGCGCGACGCATCCTCGACCGCATCGTGGGTTACCAGCTCAGCCCGGTTCTCTGGAGCAAGGTTCGCCGCGGCCTTTCCGCGGGCCGAGTCCAATCTGTTGCCCTGAGCCTTATCGTTGATCGAGAACGCGAGATTGAAGCCTTCAAGCCTGAGGAATACTGGGTAATCACAGTCGATCTCGCAGCAAACACGAACGGGCAGTCACAGAAATTCAGGGCCAACCTGTACCAGCTCGACGGTGAAAAAGGCCGCCCAAAAGTCGGCGATGGTAAGCAGGCCGGAGCCATCGTTGCCGATCTTGAATCTGCAAGTTATCGCGTCTCGAACGTGAACCGACGCGAGGTTAAACAGCGACCGCGCGCACCGTTCACCACCAGCACGCTGCAGCAGCAATCTGCCCGCACGCTACGCTACAACGCACAGCGGACCATGCGCATAGCGCAGCAACTCTACGAAGGTATACAGATGGGTGACGGCGAACCCGTTGGCCTCATCACCTACATGCGTACAGACTCGACCAACATTTCGGCGAGCGCCCTTTCGGAGACAAACGAGTTCATCAAGTCCACTTTCGGCCCCGAGTATGCAGACAAGCCGCGTGTCTACAAGACTCGCAGCCGGAACGCACAGGAAGCTCACGAAGCAGTCCGCCCTACTTCGGCTACCAACACCCCGGAGCGAGTTGCCCAGTACCTGGAGCCCGATCAACTTAGACTTTATGACCTGATCTGGAAGCGCATGGTTGCCAGCCAGATGACAGATGCCATCGTTGACCAGACAACGGTAGACATAGAAGCTGCCAGCACGTCTGGGCGGACGCACACGGTTCGTGCAAGCGGATCAATCATCAAGTTCCCAGGGTTCCGCACCCTCTACATCGAAGAGAAGGACGAGGACGACGAATCCGAGGAGTCCCGTGAACTGCCTGACCTGAACAAGGGCGACACGCCAACTCGTGAAAAGGTCAACTCTGACCAGAAGTTCACACAGCCGCCGCCACGCTTCACTGAAGCAAACCTGATCCGTACGCTGGAGGAACTTGGCATTGGCCGCCCGAGCACGTACGCGACGATCGTCAGCACCATCGAGACGCGCCAGTACGTCGAACGTGTCGCGTCGCGCTTCAAACCAACGCTCATTGGCACCGTGGTTGCGGACCTATTAAAGGAACACTTCCCAAGCATCATGGACACCGGCTTCACAGCCGATATGGAATCCAAACTGGACGCCATCGCTGACGGTGACCTCCAGTGGGTGCCCATGTTGTCCGAGTTCTACACACCGTTCCATGAACGCGTGCAGACAACTATGGAGACAGCACCACGCGTGGACCGCGCAAAGCTTGTCGAAGAGTCTGATGAGCAGTGCGACGGCGGCGAGAGTATGGTCATCCGTACAGGCAGGTTCGGAAAGTTCCTGTCATGTCCGAAATTCCCTGAATGCCGTGTTGCGTTCCCTCTGAAACCCGGTGAAAACGCCAAGGGTGATGTAATTGAGGCATGGACCGCACAACGAACTGAATCGATGGCACGATGTGCCGTGCTGCACCCTGAAGTGGCAGCGAAGATCGCCGCAGAGGCTGATGCACGACCGCGTCGCTCAAAGAAGACTGCAGACGGTGATGGCAAGTCAACGAATGGCCGAAAGCCGTTCCGCCGGCGCCGCAGTTCGGCTTCGTAGCCACGATGCATGTACGGCAGGTGTGAAGTGACAACTCGCACACACCTGCCGGGCCTGAGCCATGCCACCATGGGAAAACCGTGGGCGCAACAGGTTCGTGACTTCGAACAACACCTTAGTGCTGCGCGCCAGCTTGCGCCACTGACGGTACGGAACTACCTGAACGACCTCACACCTTTCTTCGAGTACCTCGACATGAAAGGCATGCCAGACCTTGACCGTGCAGACCGCCTGTTCCTGCGTGGATACCTTGCATGGTTGCTTGAGATCGGCTACGAACGGCCGAGCATGGCTCGGAAGCTGACTGCATTGCGAGCGTTCTACCGTTTTCTGTCCGAACGCGGTGACGTTACGAGAAATCAGACCGGCGCAGTTACAGCACCAAAGCAGCAAAACAGGCTCCCGATAGTCGTTTCACAGGAAGAGATTGACCGGCTGCTTGCTGCACCTGATATCACGCGGCCAGCCGGAATCCGCGATCGAGCCTTGCTGGAGACGCTCTACGCGGCGGGACTACGTGTGAGCGAGGTACATGCGCTGGACATGAAGGACGTGAACCGCAACACGCGGGAAGTACGAGTCATCGGCAAGGGTTCCAAACCCCGTGTCACACTCCTGGGTAAATCCGCGGTCAGTTGGATTGCTACATACACCAGCGATGTTCGGTTGAGATGGGCGAAATCTCGCAGCGGCGATGCCCTGTTCCTCAACCAGTACGGAGCACGCCTGTCTGTCCGCAGTATCCAGCAACTGGTTAAGCGGTACGCGCTGAAAGCCGGGTTGGACGCTGACTTCCACACTCACACTTTGCGCCACAGCTTCGCCACACACATGCTCGACGGCGGTGCTGACCTTCGAGTAGTCCAGGAACTGCTTGGCCACGCCAGTCCGTCCACAACACAGGTCTACACACATGTCTCAACGGCACAGGCGCGTAAGGTCTATGAATCGGCGCACCCTCGCGCCCGTAGAGCCTTCAACAAAAGCGACGATAACAGCGACACAGATCACGCTGATCCGATAGCCTAGATGGACGTCGGGCTGCGGCTGGAGTTGCACGCAGCGAAAACTTGATTTGAGCACGGAACTGACATGCCGAACATCCTCATCATCAATGGACCGAACCTCAATAACCTCGGCAAACGGGACAAGGGCCACTACGGCGCTGTCACGCTTGATGAGGTCAACGCCTCCATAAAGAAGCGTGGTGATGAGCTGGGGATTGGCACCTCTTTCTTTCAGTCGAACCATGAAGGTGCCATTGTTGACCACATACAGGCCAACGCAGAGGGCGCAGACGGTGTCATAATCAATGGCGGGGCACTGACGCAGGTGGGTTACTCCATCCTCGATGCCCTGCTGGACTCAAAACTGCCGACAGTAGAGGTTCATCTCTCAAACATCCACGCGAGAGAGGAGTTCCGGCGCCACTCAGTGATCGCACCGTTTGCAGTGGGGCAGATTGCCGGGCTGGGATGGCGCGGATATATATACGCGCTGGAGTTCCTCGCCGCACGAATCGCAGAATCGAAAAAGTAGACTCAGACGATATGACCATCTCATCAAGTGAAATCCGCCGCAACATGACCATCCTGTTGGATGGTGACCTGTACCAGATACTGGACTGGCAGCACAGGCAGGCTCCCAAGGCCCCTCCGACGCTGACGCTCAAGGTCCGCCAGATCAGCACCGGCAATGTGTACGAGCGCAAACTGCCGGGCAACCAGAAGCTGACGGCGGCCCCCACTGAACGCAGGTCCGTGCAGTACGTCTACCAGGACGGTGATTTCTACATGTTCATGGACAACACCACGTTTGAGCAGTTCCCGCTGGGGGCTGACATCGTTGGTGACGCCCTGAAGTTCAGCTCCGAGGGTGATTCCGTTGACGCGCTTTTTTATGACGAAAAGCCGGTGCTGCTTGAGCTTCCACCTTCGGTAGTGCTTACTGTCGAAGAGACCGAACCCGGCGTTCGTGGCGACACGGCCAGCAGTGCCAACAAGCCTGCGAAGACGAACACCGGACTCGCCCTGCAGGTACCGCTGTTTGTGAACGAAGGCGACCGCATTACGGTCAGCACCTCCACCGGTGGATACCAGGGCCGGGCTGACTAGGTTTTCGGTACTTCAAGGCCGCTGCTGATACAGTTCTACGGACGCTGTTGACCTGACGCGCTCGCCAACTGCAGTTAGTCCTAACCCACCCGTGCAAGAAACGCCAGACCTCGCCAATACAGACACGGTTTACTCCGTCTCACAGGTGAACTCCCTTATCAAGGGATACCTTGAGTCGAATCCTGTGCTGGCTGACGTTACGGTAAACGGCGAGGTTTCCAACTATCGACACCCGGCTTCAGGGCATCACTACTTCACGCTCAGGGACGCGGAATCTGCGCTTAGCAGCGTGATGTTCCGTTATGGCCGCGGCGGCGAGTTCATAGCTGACGGGGCACAGGTGATTGCGCATGGAAAAATCTCCATCTACACAGCCCGAGGCGACCTGCAGCTATACGTCGACAGGGTGATGCCGGATGGTGTCGGTGCGCTACAGCAGGCGTTCGAAGAACTAAGACGGCGGCTGGACGCCGAAGGGCTGTTTGACCGTTCCCGCAAGCGTCCACTCCCCGCTTTCCCACGCAAGATTGCGGTAATCACCTCACCAACCGGCGCAGTCATCCAGGACATCCTGAATGTGTTGTCACGTCGCTATCCGCTGGCAGAACTGGTGCTTATCCCAACTTCGGTGCAGGGCGAATCCGCTGCTCCTGAGATAGTCAGGGCGATAACAGCACTCAACATGATGGATGAAATCGACGTGGCGATCCTTGCCCGCGGCGGAGGTTCGCTGGAAGATCTCTGGCCGTTCAACGAGGAGATGGTTGCGCGGGCGGTTTATGGCTGCAAGGTACCGATGATCAGCGCGGTTGGGCACGAGACTGATTTCACAATTGCGGACTTCGTTGCGGATGTACGAGCTCCAACGCCTTCAGCCGCGGCGGAAATCGTGGCTCCGCATGTGAATGACCTTGCCCGCAATGTGGCCGGATACGCCGAGTTGATGCAGCAGGCGCTTGGTCGGCTCGTGCGGGAAAAGCGAACGCAACTGGATTTCCTCGTAGATCGCATGGACTACCGCGCTCCGGACACGGAAGCGCCTCGACAGCGGGTTGAAGATCTCCTGGCGCGGGCAAGACTGGCAGCCACGCGTATAGTAGAAATTCGCAAACAGGATGTACGACGCCTTGAGACCCACCTCGGAGCACTGGGGCCGAAACAGATACTTGCCCGCGGGTACTCAATCGTTCGCCTAAAAGACGGCCCCGTACTTGTGTCATCGACCGGAGCAGCACCCGGAGACACCTTGCAGGTCACTCTGCATGACGGTGAATTGGATACAGAGGTCAAAGCAGTCCGACCTGACGCCTGAGCGCAGGGGGCGAGTTAGAATTCGATACTGTCAGCAATCCAGACCATCTCGAAATAGCAGACCGGATACATAAGATGCCCAACAATAAGAAAGACACAGAAAAGAGCGGTTCAAAGGCCGCATCATTCGAGTCGTCTTTCACCAGGCTTGAAGAGGTGGTACGCAAACTGGAAGAGGGCAAGCTCACGCTGGACCAGGCATCAGCCCTGTTTGAAGAGGGTATGCAACTTGCCAAGGCCTGCAACGAAACGCTCAGTTCCGCGGAGTTGCGTATAACTCGGCTCAGGTCAAATTTCGCAGAGCAGATGAACCTTGTCCCGGCTGATGACGAAGATGCAGATGTTGATGACGAAGGAGACGAGGATTGAGCGGCACACCGCTCCGGCTAGGGTGGTTTTCAACTGGTCGAGGAGAGGGTTCATACGGGCTGCTGAAAGCAGCACTGGATGCCATTGAAACTGGTGAGTTGAATGCCCGAATCGAGTTTGTATTCTGCAACCGGGAGCGGGGACAGGCTGCAGGGTCGGATCGCTTCATCGCATTTGCTGAAAGTCACGGCATTCACGTCGTCACGCTATCCTCTCGCACCTTCCGTAAACAGCACGGCAATCGTCCATGGTCAGAGCTACGCGAGGATTTCGACAGGGCTGCCATTGAGTTAATCAGGCCGTTCGATGTTGATCTCACAGTTAACGCCGGGTACATGCTGATTGCCCCGCTGTTGTGCATTGAGCATCTGATGATCAACCTGCACCCTGCTCTGCCGGATGGCCCTGCCGGGATGTGGCAGAACGTAATCTGGGAACTGATTGAGCAACAAGCGACTGAAACCGGGGCGATGGTCCATATCGTCACTGAGGAGGTCGACGGCGGGCCGGTGCTCTCCTATTGCCGATTCAGCACGCTTAATCCGGAGCTTGGTCCGCTGTGGGATGCCGTGTCAGGCCGTACTATCGCTGAAATCAAAGAGAGAGACGGAGAAGACAACGCCCTGTTCACCCGCCTGCGCGAGATGGGCCTTGCGAGAGAACGACCGTTGGTTGTCGAGACGCTGAAAGCGGTATCTGACGGACGCATAAACCTTGATGAAGTGGCAACCACAGGCCCAATTGACCTGACTAACTCCGTGGAAGCGTCTCTTTCTGTCTCATCCTGACGCGTACCGATGCTCGCTAATCGGAGACGCGAAAAGCCCCCGCCAGTTTGGCAGGGGCTTTTCATTTTTCTCAGTGATACAGACTGCTATGCAGCGGTCTGGCGATGGGGCGGCAATTTGGTGTCCATCCGCTTCCCACCATCATCCAACAGCTTTGGCCAGCGATTCTCTGTGACAGTACCTTCCTCAATGATGCACTTCTTGACGCCCTGCATAGAAGGCAGTTCGTACATCACATCAATCAGGAGTTCTTCCACGATTGACCGCAATCCCCTGGCACCAGCTTTGCGTTGCTTCGCCACTGCGGCAGTCCGTGCAAGCGCCTTCTCTTCGAAGATCAACTCGACACCGTCCATCTTGAACAACGCCTCATACTGACGCACAAGAGCATTCTTCGGCTCCTGTAGAACTCGAATCAACTCTTCACGAGTCAGATCTGACAGGCCGACCACCAGCGGTACACGCCCAATGAATT
>JAURLM010000198.1 GCA_030831265.1 Chloroflexota bacterium | reverse complement strand
CGTGACCATACTCATGTCCACGCACTACATGGAAGAAGCAGCAACCCTGTGCGACCGTATCGCCATCATGGATCACGGCCAGATCCTTGACGAAGGCACGCCAGATGAATTGGTAACTCGCCATGCCGGTGAGGAAGTAGCACAGGTGCGTACTGAATACCCCGCAGCGATGAATGCCCTGCGCGAACGGCTGGAAGGCACGCCGTACACGCTGCATGAAGCCGGGGCGATGGTCACCATAACTTCGGAAAACGGTGCTCGACCCGACATATCAAACATGGCCGGTGTTCGAGTCACTTACCGACCGGGCAACCTCGAAGACGTTTTCATCACGCTCACTGGACGGGAGTTGCGGGACGAATGACGCTTACCGCTCCAACAGCACGCCGCACCGGGACAGGCAGAATACGGTTCCGCAGCATCACCGCAGTCTGGTTACGGCACTGGGTGGCGCTCGCCCGCTACTGGAAGATCACGGTCACGTGGATTCTCGTTGAGCCCGCGGTCGCACTGCTGGCAGTCGGCTTCGGCATCGGCAAGCTGGTGTCGGAAGTCGAGGGAGCGGAGACGTACGCAGAATTCGTGACGCCGGGAATCATCATGGGCTCAGCCATGTTCCATGCACTTTTCGAGACGTCATGGAACGCCTATCACCGCATCGACAACCAGATCTACGAAACGCAGTTAACCACGCCGATCTCGATTTTTGAGCTGACTCTTGGTGATGTCGCATGGGCGGTTACACGCTCACTGATGACAACGGTTGCAGTGGCACTGTTCGCAGTCGCACTGGGATGGATGAACGAGTGGACAGCCATTGGAATCTTGATCCCCGCCATCCTGAGCGGAATGGTGTTCGGGACGATGGGCTTCTTCTTCGCAGCCACCGCACCGTACACAGTGTTCCTTTCACTGGTATTCACCCTGGTCGCCACACCGCTGTTCTTCTTCAGCGGAACGTTCTTCCCAATTTCTGTATTACCAGACTGGATTGAACCGGTCGCATGGGTGATGCCGCTCACGCCCGGGGTTCACATCGCACGCGGGTTTGCCACGAACCACCTGGAGCTAACCCACCTGTGGTCAGGGCTGTACATGGTCGGCTTGATATCAGTCTTCTGGCCTATAGCCGTCTGGCTGATGAAACGCCGCCTGATCAAGTAAAGGTTCAACAGCCCACGTTACCCTGGAGTTCAATGCGCAACGTACGCAGAATCGCCAGGACCAGTTCAGCCTGGGCATTGGTTGATGTGTGTGCGTAGAAATGGCCACCGCAGCCAACGGTCACTAACCAATTCACCGGAGAACGTTTAACCGGGGATCCAGGCAAACGTTCTACAGATAGTCCGGTATAGGCTCGCTCGTTGGTCAAGTCACCGACAGGACGATAGAACAGCAAAGGCTTTTCATCCACCGTCTCAAACCAGAATTCGTGCGCCGGATACATGTCCGGGTTGCGAGCATGCGAGTCAAATCCAACTGCCGAACCACTCAAGTTGCCGTAGTCAAAAGCAATGACGATTTCGCCATCCGTAAATTGACCGACGAATGTGTCCGCTCCCTGGAAAGGCGCGAAATCCCAGCCGGGCGGAGCAAGCACGGAAAACATCTGCTTAGATGGTCCGTTCAACCAGTGGGCAGCGATTCGAGACCAGTCTTTCGATGGTGTTACCTCTGGTTTGGGTCTTTCGGGTGGTGCAGGAGGCGGAGCGGCGAACTGCACTGATTCCATTATGGCTTTCGCCTCGTCAAGCAGTTCCGCAGAAAGACTATGCGCAAACAGGAGCAGTCCAAAACCGTCCACATCATCACCCAGCAGGTTACTGTAGCCTGCACTGATCCGATAGCGACCGCCTGAATTTGTTGTTTCTACTGGCAAAACCCAGTCGACGGCCAATCCGTTGAGCATTGAACTCTCGTTTTCGTATCCGTCTGGAACTCTAAACAGATTGTTTTTCGTACTTTCGAAGTTCTATGGAACCATGAACTGATATCGGATGTGCATGTCCCCGTAACCTTGGAGAACGATGGTTCCGCGTGGCGAGGCGTCTTTACCGGGAGAGGCTAGAACCGGCTCATCCACGGCAGACCATCCGGCGGGCAGCAGCACCGAAAAATTAGCGCCGCCCAGTGTGCCTTCGCGATTGAACAGGCCCTGCCTGACGTTCACCCTGGTCAGTTCTGATGCAGTGGTTCCTACCGTCGTTGCCGATGCGGATTGCGTGGGCCGGACAACCGTCGCTGTGGAGCGTCCAGTTTCGGCGGCTGTTGGTTCTGGATGCGGAGACGCAGTAACCCATGTTCCAGTCACTGCGGACCTATCACTGGTACCACACCCCGCAATCAGAACAGCAACTACGATGACAACACAGGCCACAGAGACGGTATTGACCATCATCGTGAACCTCCATCCAAAGGTTGGTGTGTGAGGAATACTCTTCGAATTAACCCTCGTTTGGCAAATCTCCGCTTTGCGATGTAACACCACTGACCGCTATAGTGAACGGAGCAGGTTTCGTTCTTCGCGGAGGGTTCGCATAGTGGCCTAGTGCACCCGCCTGCTAAGCGGGAGGGATTTATACTCCCACGCGGGTTCGAATCCCGCACCCTCCGCCACTTTTCTCCCCCCGAAACATCCCAACGTACCCACACACTATGTGCCGACGCGCAGTCCCGGGTTCACCAGCGCACGCAACGCCTCGATAGCCGCCAGCACCGCAAGGTGAGAGGTTTTCGGGTTCTTGGGGTGAGGCCGGTTCACCAGCCTGAACTGAAACTCTCCAAAGCCGCCTTTGGCGCGAATCTCATGCACATTTCCGGGAGCAGCAGGGTCTGCGACAACACGGACCATCGTCCGTTGCGGACCAATCCCCGCCAGGCTCACCGTGGCCGCGACATTCACGTTGGCCGGAAACAGCTTGACCGCTTCCACCGCAGGTCCGTCAAACACCGTTGTCGGCGACGATATTTCCTTGTTTTCCCAATCGGCAAATCCCGGCGCACCCGCAAGTGCGGCTGGGCGCTTCGTTGAAACTATGGTCACCGAATCCAGGTCATATTGAACCGCCCGCAAGGCATCGATACCACCGACCGCGCCTGACGGAACAATTATCTGCGCCCCGGACCGAGCCGCAGCCGACGTAAGTGCGTCGAATAGCTCCGGGTCCATCAACGCACCGGAACTCATGAGCAGGAGCGAACGACCGGACTCCAGCACGGCGACCCCGTGTTCCCGCACAGCAGCCTGCGAAGCGCACTCAGCGACAATCTTCATCGCGCCGCAGGAAAGAAACTCCTGTTCGCTGCTAAAGAAGGTCGGATGCGGGTCGAGAGATGCGGCAAGTGCCCTGCCCTGTTCAGGTGATCGATCAAGCAGCGCAACTACCCGCGCTCCCTTGATTCCATGAGGGCCAATTGCCTGCGCCAGCTCGGCTCCCATGGAGCCGCAACCAATCACGCCTATTTCCAGCAAGTTCGAGTCAGACAAATTCGTACTCTCCGCTACAGTCAGTACTACTAAGCATACCCGTAACCTGTTATCACGCTGCGAATCCCGTCAACTGGTACTAACTGGTTGAATGGATGCTCTCTTTGAACTTGACCCCACGCGCACGCGAGATATCCTAATCAGTTAAACCATTGTGATAACCGTAACGATCGCCCGTTTCTAACCGCCATGCCGTCATTTCATGTCTGGACAGTCGGATGCCAGATGAACGTAGCTGATTCGCAGAGGATCGACCTGAGCCTCGAACGGATGGGGCTTGACCGCGCTGAGAGCATCGAAAACGCAGATGTGGTCGTGGTAAATACGTGCGTGGTTCGCCAGTCTGCAGAAGACACGGCAACCGGGTTGCTGGGCAGGCTTAACAAAGCTAAACGCAATGATTCATCCCGCGTCATAGCGGTGATGGGATGCATGGTCGGCCCCGACCAGACCAATCTCCGGCAACGCTTCCCGTACGTGGACGTCTGGGCACGTCCGCAGGAGTTCCAGCCGATCATCGACGCTGTTGGCGCTCGCACCGGCCTGAGCACCGAAGGTTGCCTCACCAACCTGACTCCGCAGCAGCCAGATATTTCCACGTTCGTTCCTATCGTCCACGGCTGCGACAAGTTCTGCACGTTCTGCCTCATTCCTTCTCGTCGCGGCCGTGAGATGAGCCGACCGGTAGAAGAACTTGTCGACGAAGTTACACGTCTTACCGACCGTGGAGTGAAGGAAGTCACACTGCTCGGCCAGAACGTGGATTCCTACGGGCATGACCTCCAGCCGCGCGTCGATCTCGCCGATCTCATGGAGCGCGTCAATGACATTCCTGGCATCGAGCGAATCCGCTTCCTAACATCGCACCCTAACGACATGTCACGCCGCATAATCCGGGCCATCGCAGACCTGCCAAAGGTGTGCGAGAACGTAAACCTGCCATTCCAGGCTGGTGATGACCGCATATTGGCCGAGATGAGGCGCGGATACACTCGTAATCAGTTCCTGGAGCGAGTCGACGAGATTCGTGAGACTATTCCCGGCGTGACGCTCACGACAGACCTGATAGTTGGCTTCCCCGGTGAGACGGAAGCGGAGTTCGAACAGTCCGTACGGGTACTGGAACTGGTGCGGTTCGACAAGGTACACTCAGCCGCCTATTCGGAGCGTAACGGGACTTACGCTTCTCGGAAGATGCCGGACATGGTGTCGCGAGAAGAGAAGAAACGCCGGCTCCGAACGGTTGATGACCTTCAGGCTCAGATTCAGACCCGGTTAAATGCTGACCTTTTAGGTCTAGAATTCGATATCCTAGTAGATGGAGAAACCCGAGGACGCCTTCGTGGGAGGACGAGAGGCGACAAACTTGTATACCTGACAGGCGGTGGGCCCGCCCTGGGCGAAACGGTGAGCGTAGGAATCACCGGGGCTTCGCCATGGTCCCTTGAGGGGGACTTACGGGCCACCCAGTCTCAGAAAGAGCTGGTCTTTACAAAATGACGATGACTATTAGTCGGCAGACCGTTATTCCGATAACCGAGCTTGAGCAATCTGCTTTT
>JAURLM010000197.1 GCA_030831265.1 Chloroflexota bacterium | reverse complement strand
GCGCCTGTTTCAGTAATGGGCGGGCTGGCGGACGAGGCGGTGCGTGCGGAGATTACATGGATTAACCCGCAGGGATTGCACGCCCGCGTGACAGAGGTGTTGGAGGCCAGTCCGCACAGGATTCCTGCGCCGTGTAGCTACTTCCTGGATTGCACCGGTTGCCAGTGGCAGCACGTCACATATGACCATCAGCTTGAATTGAAACGCGGCCGGGTCATCGCCGCTATGAGTGATTATGAGTCGCTTGCTGGTTATGTGGTCGAACCGGTGATTGGCAGCCCGCTCACGCTTGGCTACCGTAACCACGCTCGTTTTACCGTGGCGCGCTGGCCTGAAAATCGTGGACAGGTTGGCTACATGAACGCGGTAACGCGCAGGTTTGTGAAGACCGACCGCTGTCTGCTGATGAATGACCCGGTCAACGCTGTACTGGGTAAAGTTCAGGGCAGGCTTGGCGGAATGAGCCAGTTTTCCGTCCGCGCTAGTGCGAAAACAGGTTCGACGCTGATCCAGCCGCCATTGCCTGGAGGGCCGGGACTACCGGAATCAGGCCAGACTCACTATGAAGAGTCTGTGGCTGGACTCGAATTTCGCGTCGCGTCACCGTCGTTCTTCCAGGTGAACGTTGCACAACTAGAGCGCATGGCGGAAGAAGTGCGCTCAATGCTGGGTCTGAACGGAGGGGGGACGCTACTTGATGCGTACTGCGGTGTCGGCACATTCGCCGCTCTGCTTGCTCCGCATGTGAACAGGGTGCTTGCGATCGAAGAATCGGCATCTGCGATTCAGGATGCTCTCAGGAACGCCGATGGCCTTCGTGATGTTGAGTTCATCCAGGGCAAATCAGAGGAAGTCATGCCGGGGCTGGCGGGTGACGTGGATTTCGTGATTCTCGATCCGCCTCGTTCAGGTTGCATGCCGGAAGCGCTGGATGCGGTGCGACGTATGAGCCCGTCGCGGGTAGTGCTGGTGTCATGTGACACATCAGCGATGGCTCGTGACCAGGCACGAATGGTTGCGAACGGGTTTAGACTTGAGAAAATCCAGCCCGTGGACATGTTTCCGCAGACAAGGCACGTCGAAGTTCTGTCGTTGTTATCCGGCCCGCCCGTTGTTGCGGGCTGAGTGGATGAATTGTCACAACTGAAGGCGTGGCGTGGTGATAGACCTGAGCAGTACCGACCGTATACCGAAAATAGCGATATCGTTGCCAGTTGTGCTTGCTTCGGGTTCACCTCGCCGCGCTTCGATTCTTCGTGGGCTCGGATTGGAGTTCAAGGTTGTGCCTGCGGATATTGATGAGAGTGTACTTTCGCACCTTCCCCCGATTGACCAGGCGGATGAACTTGCAAGATTGAAGGCCAAGGCGGTCAGTCGGGACTATCCGCACTCACTGGTTATTGCTGCTGACACGGTGGTTGACCGAGATGGTGTGTCTATCGGTAAACCTGAAAACGAGCGGCAAGCGTTTGAGATGCTATCCGGCCTGAGCGGTCGGAAACACCTCGTACATACAGGTGTCGCAATTAGTTCAGATGGGACGCTAGCGAGTGATGTCGCAACCACGGTGGTTTCGATGCGGGGTTTGTCAGTGCCGGAGATAAACGAGTACATAAATTCTGGTGCACCAATGGACAAGGCTGGCGCATACGGCATCCAGGATGCAGAGTTTTCTCCAGTCGATTCGATAGCAGGCTCGTATTTGAACGTCGTCGGTTTACCACTCAGTGTGCTCGCTACGCTTCTTCATGAGTCCGGTCAGATTGATACAGTCTCTTTCGAAGTGATGAGTCGGAGAGATGCATCGTGAGCTTCTTCGGTGTAGGCGGCCTCGAATTCCTGGTCATATTTGGTGTTGCGCTCTTTTTCGTCGGACCAAAAAGGCTTGCGGAAGGAATCCGGACAGGGCGCAAGTACTACACGGAACTCAAGCGGTACCGGGATGAACTGACGAGCCTTGTAACCGAAGCGATTGACGCGGATGAGTTGAAGAAGGATCTTGAGCGCACAAAGCGGGATGTCTGGGACGACAGCCTCACGCGAGAGATAACGGGTATTGGGAATGGCCTGGCACTGGACCAGGGTGACCTGGACCTGATGGGTCCTGTCCCGGTTGCTCGCACCAGCAGCAGGGCGAAGCCGTTGGACCGCGGTGACGGCACCGTGAACGGCGAAGATATTCCCTCAATGGGTCTTGAACCGACTGACATCAGCAAACCGACGTCTGATGCAGGGCGCGATCAGGGTGGCGCGTGATGAATCGTGATCGCGCCATGTCCATTCTTGAGCACCTGGACGAGTTTAAGCGGCGAATGATCCGAGTCGTGATCGTGCTCGTTATCTTCACGATCATCGCTGCCGTCTTTTACGAGCCGATATTCAATTTCCTCCAGGCACCTGCAATAGAGGCCCTGGACAAAGCGGATGGGGACATCATCTTCACGCAGGTTGCAGAGGCGTGGGGCGCAGCGATGAAGGTGGCTGTGATAATCGGCTTCGCTGCCACGATGCCTTACTTTTTGCTCGAATTGACACTCTTCTTGCGTACGGGTCTGCAACCACACGAACGGCGATACCTGTATTTCTTCTTCCCGTTTGCCACTATCTCGTTCGCAGCCGGAGTCTGGTTCGGATTTGCCATGCTGATACCGCCGGCAATCAAGTTTTTGCTGACGTTTGGTGCAGAGCTTGCTACGCCCTATCCAACCATTGGCTCTTACGTTGGCTTGCTTATCTCGTTGTCGTTCTGGATGGGCCTTATTTTCGAGTTGCCAATCGTCATGTTCTTCATTACAAAACTGGGAGCGGCTAGCTCAGCCTGGTTCATCAAGCAATGGCGCTGGACGGTACTGTTCGCATTTGTTCTCGGAGCGGTAGTAACGCCAACGTTTGATCCGGTAACCCAATCGTTGGTTGCTGGCCCGGTGATATTGCTCTATGCAACGGGTACGGCACTGGCATGGTTCGCTGAGCGTGGCAAGACACATTCGGAATCTGAATCACCTGTATCTGAAACAACGTCCGGGGCTGGCGACTAACGAGTCGTGACCGGAAATGTTGTAAACAAAAAGGGCATCCCGCAAAGGATGCCCTTCATGTTTCAGATTGAGAGGCGCTAACTAAGAAGTTTTCGTCTCTGCCTTGGCCTCGGTGACCTCGGTGGTCTCCTCGTCTTTGTCTTTGACAGAGGACTTGAACTCACGAAGAGCCTGACCCATGCCGCGACCGACTGACGGAAGTTTGCCAACGCCGAAGATAATCATGATCGCAACCAGGATCAGGAAGATCTCAAGCGGGCCGATGTTTCGGAATAATCCCATTTACAGCGCTCCAGTATGCCGCGCATAACTTAACTCGCCTCAAGAATAGGCCTGGCCTATTAGGGTGTCAAACTGGAGTTGAGTCCGGGTTATGAGGATTCTCAGCGAATTGAGTGCGCATCAGCCCATATACCGCCAGACAGCCAGGACTCGACTCATGATCTCGACATTATCTGCGCGTGCGTAGATTGGAGACATCTGGCTGTTGGCGGGCTGAAGCCTGATACGGTCACCTTCCGGGAAGAAATACTTGAGTGTGGTTTCATCTTCCTGGATGAGCCGCAGAGCTGCCATCTGTCCATCACGTACAGAATGGGTGGACTCCATGATTACAAGGTCACCGTCGCCGATCAGGGCGTCGATCATGGATTCGCCCTTCACTTTCAGTGCGTATACGCCTTCGCCGCGCCCGATCACCGATTGCGGCAGGTCAATCTGCTCAATACCGGGATCGCTCCATGTGTCCGATTGCGGCAGTGGGAATGGAGAGCCCGCCGCGATGGTTCCCATCAGCGGAACAGCGACAGTTTCAGGTTCTCGCGCTGCTCGGCCACTACCGCGCCCGCCGGGCAGTGCGATACCGCGAGAGACTTCGGAGTCCCGGTTGAGGAAACCTGCGTTGGTCAGCCAGTCCAGGTTGTACTTAACGACGGATGTTGAACTGAGGTCACATCCGTTCTGGATGTCACGGACTGTGGGTGGATAGTCGTGTTCCTCGATGAATTCTTCGATGAACTCAAGTATCCGCTGGCGTTTTGCTGAAAGATCTGGCACGTTGAGGTTCCTGCTGGCGAGAGTGGTTTCGCACTAATGTTCTGACGCTAGCAGTTGTCCACGATTTCTGTCAATTAACCGTGGCACAGGTATTAGTGTTCGAAATGAACGCTATACGGCCGGCATCTCAAGCAGGTTGCAGACTATCCAAGGGTAGGGTGCATCGGATGGTCGCCGAATGACACGCCTTCCAGCGCACCTGGAGGGCCATCTGGCTCTTCTGCCTGGCCAAATGCCACATAGTGCGGTGGCTCGCCTTTGAAGACCAGGTATGCGCTCTTCCTGGAAGATAGCGCGTCGAGTCCACCCATCCAGATAACTTCGGGACCGTTGACGAGTTGGACAGGTCCTCCTTCAACCGGGTTACGAACCTCCGGTTCAATGGAGCCGCCGTTGGGTTCGCCGACACCCCATCGGGTGACACCGGTGTAGCTGCCGGGTATGACAAATCGCCATCGAGGCAACAGGCCGGTGTGTGGGGCTACCTCAACCGCTACTTCGTCGCCGGCATCCCCAAATGGATGGTGGATACGCCAGGCGTACTCGGTTTCAGGGTCTGCTTCGTGGCCGTGCTGATGATTACCAGCATGGTCATGCGCGTCATGCGAATGACCATGCGCGTGTTCCTCGCTATCCCCGTGGTGCGAGTGATCTTGCGTCACGGCAGGTTCAGGAACCCGCTGAAGCGGAGTTCAACTGTCGCTGCAGGCGAGACTTCTTGCGAGCAGCCTCGTTGCGGTGAATCACACCCTTGCGGGCGGCCTTGTCCAGAGCTGAGATAGCGTCCTTGACCGTGGCTGCCGTCTCATCGGTAGCTTCACCGGTTGCAACTGCGCTACGAGCCTTTGTGACCCTTGAGCGAGTGAATGAACGTACAGATTTGTTTTGCTCGGCCTTTTTTAGCTGGCCTCGGTGCGTCTTTGCGCTTGGCATATAGTTCCTGCGTATCAGCCTGTTGCCGGATCCCGTTGTCGCCTTACGCAGGGCGCGGGTTAGTCCAGCATAAACCTCAGTTAGATTGCCCGGCGGGCTGCGGAGTCGCTGGCTCGCCTTCGTTTGCTCGGTTGACCGATTGGATACCCGGGATTGTCTCCAACCTGGTAAACACCCTGCTCAACTGGTCAACCCCAGTAGTGTACACGGTCAGGGTCACTGTGCACGAGTTTGTTACCGGGTCTTCATGGGATGACATTGAGTGAATATTAACGTGTTCGGCCGAAACGTACTGCGTGATATCCCGCAAAAGACCGACCCGGTCATAGGCCTGGACGATCAGACGGGCCGGGTACATGCTGTCTGCGTAACCCCACGCGACCGGCACCATGCGGTCATGGTCATCAGTGGATCGCATATTCGTACAGTTTGACCTGTGAACAGTTACGCCGCGACCGCGTGTGAGATATCCAGTGATTTCGTCACCGTACACGGGGCTGCAACATCGGGCGATTCGCGTGAGCATATTGCGGACACCCATAACAACAAGACCTGTTCGCTCTTGCCGTTGTAGCTCCGGTGGAGTTGTGGGTAGCGGAGCAGCTGGCTTTTCCGGGAAGTGCTGGGTGACAGCCTCAAGTACCTTGCTGATACCCAGGTGCCCGGTGCCAACTGCTTCCGCCAGGTCTTCAAGTGATTCGAATCCGAGCTTTTCTGCGATTTCCTCGTTGGAAACCCGTACTCCAACTCTGCGCAGTTCACGTGCCAGCAGGTCATGGCCGCGGGCAACGTTCGCCTCTCGCTGTTGCCTGCGGAACCACAGCCGTACCTTGGCTTTTCCGCTGGCAGTGGCGAGGTACCCAATGTCTGAGTTTAGCCAGTCCAGGCTGGGGCCGCGAGTGGTCCGCGCTTTCCGGATCTCGACCGTGTCGCCGTTGTGTAGCTGGGTGTTCAGCGGCATGAGCTTGCCGTTGATCATCGCACCTACAGCGTTGTGACCCAGGTCGGTGTGAACCCGATAGGCGAAGTCGAGCGGTGTGGAGCCAGCCGGAAGGTCAAGCACATCTCCTGCAGGCGTATAGACGAATACCTGGTCACCCAGGATGTCTGTTTTTACGGAGTCGAGGTATTCCTCGTCGCCGCTCATCTCCCGCTGCCACTCCAGCAACTGTTTGAGCCAGGTCAACTTTTCGTCGAACTGAGGGTCTTGCCGATCCGGGTCATCTTGCTTGTAAGTCCAATGAGCCGCGACACCGTCCTCGGCCAGTCGGTGCATCTCTTTTGTGCGGATCTGTACCTCAAGAGGTGAACCCTGCATGGCGATCACAGATGTGTGAAGAGACTGGTAAAGATTCTCTTTCGGGTTCGCAATGTAGTCATCGAACTCACCTGGCACAGGTCGCCACATCTGGTGAACCACGCCCAGGCTGGCGTAGCAGTCCCCGGTGGTTTCAACAATGACTCGAAGGGCGATCAGGTCATATATCTCGTCGAACTTGCGTCCGCGTGCCTGGTATCGCAGGAGTTTCTGGTGCGTGCTGTACAGGTGCTTGGGACGACCACTGACAGAGCACTCAATGCCGGCTTTTTTCAGAGCGGTGCTGAGCTGCTCCACTGCTTCGACAGCGTATGCTTCTCGTTCTGCACGCTTCCGGCTGATCATCCGAGAGACGGATTTGTACTGTCGCTGGTGCAGATACTTGAAAGCCTCGTCTTCGAGCTGCCATTTGATGTCTGCCATGCCGAGCCTGTGTGCAAGCGGGGCATAGATGTCCAGGGTTTCCTTTGCTATGCGGGCCTGGCGTTCCTCCGAAAGGTGCTTCAGGGTTCGCATGTTGTGAAGCCTGTCAGCGAGCTTTATCAGCACCACACGGATGTCAGATGCCATTGCAACAAGCATCTTACGAAGGCTGGCGATTCGCGCTGCTTCCGCGGTTGGCTCGATGGGTCGGGGCGTGGAGCCGTTCGAAACAGCAACTTCCTGCGCCAACAGGTCCAGCCGTTTCAGCTTCGTAACGCCGTCAACCAGTCTCGCTACGTCCGCACCGAAGCGTTTTTCCAGTTCAGCCTTGGTGACACCGGTATCTTCGATGACGTCATGCAGCAGCGCTGCCGCGAGCGTTACAGAGTCGAGATTGATGTTTGCGAGATAGAGGGCCGTAGCGACCGGGTGCTCTATGTACTGTTCACCCGAACTACGGGTCTGGCCTTCGTGTGCGTTGGTGGCGAAGGCAAGGGCGTCTTGAACAAACCGCACCCTGTCCTGCGGGAGGTAAGTCTTTGCTCTTGTAATGAGCTGTGCTGCAGACATTCTGTACCTGCCTGTTGCGGCCGTTACTACTTTGATTCTACTGCGTCAGTATATTTCGGTAATGTGCTTAAACCGTAACGCATGTGCGCGTGCGGTCAGGTCACGTTGTTTCGAATATGCGCGCAATCTCATCCCTGGCGAACACAGGGAGAGGTTCCGTGGTGTGTCCGTTCCGAATGATGACGGCGGGTTCTCCCGGCGCAGTCATCCTGCCGATGATGTTTGCGGAGATTTCGTTAGCGTTTAATTCAGCAAGGATTGCTGCTGAACTCCCTGGCGCACAGGTAATGAGCAGGGCACCTGAGGCGATCAGGCCCCACGGATCAACGCCGAGGGCGTTACAAAGAGTCTTGCACTCCGGCAGTATTGGCACGGCATCGTAATCGACTGTCATGCCGTTGCCTGATGCCGCGGTAACTTCAGCAAGCGCAGATGCCAGTCCGCCCTCAGTGGGGTCATGCATGGCGGTGACTATTCCGGCTGACACCGCTAACCGGGCATCTTTGAGCACCGAGATTCCCGGATTGAACAGGAAGCCAGCGGCAGCTTTGATGTCTGTGGCTGCAACACCACGTTCTATTGCCCGTTGCCCGAACTCTCGTGCGAGTAACGAGGCTCCTTCGACGGCAATTCCCTTTGTCAGGATGATGTCATCACCCGGCCTGGCACCGCCGGTTGAGATGGTTCCGCTTGCCGGAGCCTCACCCAGCATGGCCCCGCTGATGATAGGTCGGGGCAGACCGACGGTAATCTCGGTGTGGCCGCCGATCAGCTCGACGCCGATAGCCGTGGTAGCTTCCTGCAACTGAGTGAATATCGCTTCGACTGTTTCAGTGGAGACTCCCTCTGGCAACAGCACCGTCGGCATAAACCACTTCGGTGTTGCGCCAGTCGATGCGATGTCATTGGCATTCACATTGACCGCGTACCAGCCGATGAGGTCGGTGGCGAATGTAACCGGGTCAGCTTTGGCCACGAGGCTGGTTGCGCCAAAAGAAAGCACCGCGGCATCTTCGCCGATTCCCGGGCCGGTGAGCAGCCTCTTGCCGTGTTTCGGCAGACGGCCAAGCAGTTTCGCCAGCAACTCTGGTGGCAGCTTCCCGGCAGGCAATCGTGTTGATTCAGGCATACGGCGCATCTTATCCGTGATGATGATGCGTGTCCCGGATTCCTGTCTCGTCACTTACGCGTTTCGCGGAAAACTACTGGGGCAGCCCCGGCAATGGTTCGTCCGAGAAATATGGCCCGATTATGGCGCCGAAACTGGCTGGAGCATCCGCGTCCTGGCCTCCCCAGAAGGCCTGGTCGCCGCGGATCAGGCGGTTATTGACGCCGCAGATCGTGCCAAGTGTCTGGTTGCCGGTAGAAGTCACGAACACAAGCCTGAACACTTCCGTGCAGGATGTAGCCTCGTGCAGCTGTAGGGGGACGTCCAGGGTGGCGATGATGGCGGCAATCTCAGATGGCTCCGTGACTGTGCGCTTCAGCACGAATTCGCCGGTTCCATCTCTGCGGCGCATCTCTATCTGGGTTGCATAACGAATGTTTGCAAGGTCAACAATGTTGACTGCACCTCCCATCAATTGCCGGTTCACGGTGCAATTGATGAGAACGTCTCCTGACGAATCCATGTGGTACTCGTAGAGGCTCCCGATTGCATCCAACTTGACTATCCAGCCGTTTACGGATGCCTGGTCGTAGCTGACTCCAGGGGCAGGGCATCCGTATGCGCTACTTGGCCACTCGCCTTCGTCATAGCTGATGACGGAGATGGTGTTCGGTGGGATGCTCAGGCGTTCCGCAAGATCGAATATCGCGTAATACGCAGAATCTGGAGCCTGTGGAGTTGGAGTTGGCGTGGGCGTCGGGGTAGGCGTCGGTATTGCCGTGGGTGCTGGTGGAACCGTGGCTGTTGCAGTTGGAGAAGGTGCTGCTGTTGCCGTTGGGCGCGGGGTCGAAGTGGGATTCGGGGCAACAGTAGGCCTGGGTTCGTTACTGGAGCATCCCAGCGGGATAGCAAGCGCAAGTGTGACTATCAGTGCGATAGTGATAAGTGAGCCGATGTGTTTGTTGTTTCGGGGCATCAAGCTAGCCTAGCCGGTGTTGCTGTTTGGGCGAACGTTTGATTGAAGTGAGTTTTTACTGAATTCCATGCACCGTGGTGGCTGCACATAGCGCGGCCACAGGCAATGCGAAGGAAAACACTTCCTGCACAGTAAGACGTCAAACGTTACCGATTGGTTCCGAACAGGTGGAAACTCAGTTTGTGAATTGCTGAATCACGAGGCAGGCGTTCTGGCCACCGAATCCAAAACTGTTCGAGAGTGCAATCTTGACGTCTGATTCCCGTGCGACGTTCGGAACGTAGTCCAAGTCGCAGTCCGGGTCAGGAGTCTCCTGGTTGATCGTTGGGTGAATCAATCCGTCCCTGATGGTCTGGATGCACGCTATCGCTTCAAGTGAACCTGATGCCCCAAGCGAGTGGCCGATCATGGACTTGGTGGAACTTATTGGCACTTCGTATGCCTGCTCGCCGAAAAGTCCCTTGATTGCCATCGTCTCGATGCGATCATTTGTCGGAGTCGATGTGCCGTGGGCGTTGATGTAGTCAACATCGTCCAGATTCACTCCGGCATCAGCAAGGGCAAACTTCATCGCAGCGATAGCACCACGACCTGCTTCGTGCGGTTGCACAAGGTGGAAAGCGTCGGAAGAAACTCCCCAGCCCGTGACTTCAGCAAGAATGTCAGCGCCGCGGGCTGTGGCATGGTCGAGGCTTTCCAGGACCAGGATTCCAGCACCTTCCGCAGGTGCGAAACCATCTCGGTTCTTATCGAACGGCCTGCTGGCAATTGACGGGGCGCCGGCCCATGTCGAGAGCGCGTGCATGGTGCTGAACCCGCCCATGCCAATTTCGCAAATTCCAGATTCGGTACCACCAGCCAGGACCACGTCCGCTGTCCCGCGGCGTATTACCGCAACAGCCTCGCCAATGGCCTGTGTGCCAGCGGCACATGCAGTGGCACAGGTGTTGGTGTAGCCCGTGATACCGAACGTACGGCTAACGTTTGCCGCAGCCATGTTGATGAGCATGATGGGAATGTAGAACGGGCTCATTCGCATCACGCCACGCGTGACCTTCAGCGTTGCCTGTTCATCAGTCTCCGGCAACCCTCCTGACCCACTGCCCATGAGGACGCCTACGCGATCCGGGTCTTCTTTTGACATATCGAGTCCGGAAGATTCCATCGCTTCGTATGCAGCGCATACAGCCAACTGCGTGAAGCGGCCCATGCGGCGAGCCTCGCGCTTGTCAATCCTGACGGTGGGATCAAAGTCCTGGACTTCTCCGCTGACTTTGCAGGGGAAAGAGAGAGGATCGACAGCCGTAATCTGCCGGACTCCGGATCGACCGTTCTTCAACCCGTCCCAGAATTCGCCAACCGATTTGCCCAGCGGGGTCATTGCACCCATGCCAGTTACGACGACTCGCGTTTCATTCCGGTTTGTGCTGCTCATAGCTGTTCGAATTACCTCGAGGGAGCGGAGGCCGCTCGATGGGGTTTGAGGCGAAGCGGTCCCGCTGTACCTCTAAGATCCGGATATATTTCAGGTTCGATGCCTGAGATTGATTCAATCGCTTCCGCTGCTACGAAAAGCGATCCAGTTGCGATTATCACACTGTCCGGCGTCGCAATCATGCGTGCTCTTGCGATGCCTTCAGCTGTTGTTCCTGTAAATGCTGTAATCCCGATTCTATCTCGCACCAGCGCGTCGGCAAAATCAGCAGGCTCTACAGCTTTGGGGTGTCTTGACCGTGTAACCACGATATCTGGTGAAAGGTCGGCGAAGACCCTGGCTACTGCAAGAGGATCGTGTCCTCCCGATGCTCCAAGCACAAGAACAAGGTGTTTTGGAGTGCCGAAGTGACGCTGTATCGTGGCCTTCAGCGCTAATGCAGAGTCTACATTGTGAGCTCCGTCAGCTATCAGCAGCGGTAGCCCTTTTTCGAGTACCTGCACCCTGGCAGGCCAGTGTGTTTTTGCCAACCCCTGAGTTATGGCGCTTTGTTTCAGAGGGATGACGCTGTTGGAAAAGACCACCAGTGCGGCAATTGCGGTGGCAGCGTTCTGAACCTGGTGCTCTCCCAGGAGTGGCAACTCAAGGTCATAGCTTGCTCCCTTGTGCTGGAACTTCAACAGTTGAGGTCCGGCCCCGTTAGGTTCTGCCCGGATAACCTCTACCGAATTTGAGAGCGTGAGCGGTGAGCCCATGCGTTGCGCTGTGTCAGCGATCACTGTTGCCGCGTCTGGAACCTGCGTTGATGATATGACCGGTACGCCTGGCTTGATGATGCCGGCTTTTTCGGACGCAATAGCTGTAATCGTGTCCCCAAGCACTGCCACATGATCCATTCCAATGGGAGTGATGACGGATACAGCCGGCGTGATTACGTTCGTTGAATCCAGTCTCCCGCCCAGCCCTACTTCAATCACCATTGCATCTGCCTGTACATCTGCGAAGTGCAGGAATGCCATCGCCGTCTGGAACTCGAACACGCTGACCATGCCCGCATCCGTATTCAGCCTGATGTTCTCGGCAACAGGCCAGAGTCGCTCGAACAGTGATACGAATTGTTCGTCGGAAATGGGTTGCCCACCCACCGTAATTCGCTCGGTGATCTTATGGAGGTGGGGCGAACTGAACATTCCAGTTCGCAAACCGGACGCTGTGAGTGCTGCGGCAATCATGGCGCAGGTACTGCCTTTGCCCTTGCTACCTGCGACATGCACAGCAGGCACGCGCTTATGCGGATTGCCCAGCGCTTCCAGCAACATCGCTGTTCTCTGGATATGAAAACCGGGCGCTTCCTGCGAACGCGTTTTTCGTTCGAAATCGGCCAGTGAGAGCAGTTGGGCAACGGACTGTTCGTACGTGAGGGGCATCTGGCTTGAAAACCTGGTCCTGTCAGATAACTTCTGAGGTAAGCCGAATCTACATGGTGGGGTCAGGAAGCCCCTATGTCCAGAACCACCAGCCTCTGGTATTGGCATAACAGGAAATCGTCGTAACTTGGATGTAGGCTGGAAAACAGGCGAAATTTCTGAGCGAGGCAGCATTAGCTTCACTCCATACAGACATAACGACCGGTGAGGATGGAACTTGAGCTATCGCGACCTGATTGAAGATGCCCTGGCAGGGCATGGCGCTGATTACTGTGAGATTCGGCTAGAGGAAACAGACTCGACTCGCTTGACCTACCACGGTAGAGAACTGGAAGACATTGCCCAGACCAGCGGACGGGGCGGCAATGTAAGAGCGGTAGTCAACGGCGGCTGGGGCTTCGCCAGCTTCAATGATCTCTCCAACATAAAAGAGCAGGTTAAATCTGCTGTTGAGCATGCCCGGCTGGTGAGTGGTGATGGCACGAAATTGGCCGAGATTGAACCTGTAGTCGATATCGTCCCACCGGTGCTGGTGAACGATGCCGCCACGGTGTCACTGGATGACAAGAAGCGGCAGATGGATCACTACAACGACCTGATCTGGTCCGTGACTGGAATTCTCAGTTCCGACATCATTTACGGTGACAACCGTCGTCGAGTCTGCTTCGGCAGTTCTGAAGGTTCGTACATCGAACAGGAATTCAACCATGTCGTCTCCCGCATTTCCGCTCAGGCAAAAAAAGGCGGAGATGTTCAACAGGCTGGCTTCAGCCTTGGTTCACTGGGTGACTACAAACTTGTGGCGGGACTGGACGAGAAGGTTATAGACGCGGCAAAACGCGCTGTTGATCTCTTGTCAGCGAAGGCGCTTACAGGTGGCGAGCGAACCGTGATCCTCGACCCGGTTCTCGCTGGAGTGTTTGTTCACGAAGCCTTTGGTCACCTGTCTGAATCTGACAATGTCGCAGAGAACGACAAGCTACGCGAGTTGATGTACATGGGGCGCAAGTTCGGTGGTAAACACCTGAACTTCACGGATGGGGCAGCCATCCCCGGGCTACGTGGCAGCTACAAATACGATGACGAGGGGACTCTCGCTACACGAACTCCGCTGGTGCGAGACGGGGAACTCGTTGGTCGACTGCATTCGAGAGAAACGGCAGCGCGTCTAGGTGAAAAACCGACCGGTAATGCTCGAGCTATTAGCTACGACTTCCCGCCGATCGTCAGGATGACCAACACCATTATCGAACCGGGCGAGGCGACCCTGGAGGATCTGCTGGAAGGCGTTGACGAGGGTGTGTACGTCGCCAACTGGTACGGCGGAATGACTCAGCACGAGATGTTTACCTTCTCGTCCGGTGAGGCGTACATGATCCGCAACGGACGAATCGAAGAGCCGGTCAGACCCGTGATGCTGACAGGAAACCTTTTCAAGACGCTGGAAAACCTTGATGCCGTTGGGAATGACCTTGACATGAACCAGGGTGGCGGTTGTGGCAAAGGCGGACAGATGCCGTTGCCGGTATCGAACGGTAGCCCCCACATTCGCATACGCAACTGCCTGGTATCCGGTGCCTGATTTTTGCTTCTACTTCTAGTGGACACCAGTCAACTCTTATCTCGATGCATTGGAAACGATATTGAGCGAACAACTTCTTAAAAAAGCCACAGACAGGTACGGCCAGGCCGAGATATACCGCGTCCGGTCCGAAAGCCACCCAATTTCATTTGAGAACAACCGCCTAAAAGAGGTGATGCGACGTGACCGCGCGGGAGTCGCCCTGCGCGTGATTTCAGAAGGCCGCATCGGCTTCTCGTCCACCACGAACCCTGACGACGAGGCAGGCCTTGTCGGAAGAGTAGGTTCACTGGCGGAGTTTGGTTCTTCCGCGAAGTTCGAATTCCAGCCTCAACGCGAGTCCATCGCAATCGAGACGTATGACCGGCGGATCGAAGATGTGACAAATGCCGAACTGATTGCGAAAGGCCGAAGACTGATTAGCGCTGTGTTGGAGAAGTGGCCTGAAGCGCTGTGTGATGTGAGGATTGGCCGGTCAATGGCTGAGGAAACGGTTCTAAACTCAGCCGGAACCTGCAAGTCATTTCGTTCGTCCGGTTACTACGTTGCTATGGGTGCGCAGTTGATTCGTGGCACAGACATGCTCAACGTTTGGGCAAGCCAGTCATCACACAATCTGTTCGGTCAAGAGCGAGAAGATCACGTCCTTACTGAGGTGCTGGAATCTCTTGAGAATTCGAAGGAAATTGCACCTGCGCCATCCGGCGATGTACCGGTGTTGTTCACGCCCAGGGGCGTAGCTGCAACGTTGCTGGATCCGTTGTTGTCCGGTTTCAACGGGAAGAACATTGTTTCCGGCTCATCACCAATCATTGGCCGTGAAGGTGAACAGGCTTTTGACGCGCGGTTCAGTGTCTACGATGATCCGCTTCTGCCCGGGGCAAGCGGGAGCAGGCCATTTGATGATGAAGGTGTGCCGTGTCGCCGTATCGGGTTGATCGAGAACGGCGTGATTGGCGAACCTGTCTTTGACCTCCAAACAGGTGGGCAGGCTGGCCGCAGCACAACCGGTTCAGCGCAACGCGGGCTGGCAAACACACCAAAGCCTGGAATCTCAGTTGTCGATATCCGACCCGGTCGTACACCGTACGCTACGATTCTTTACGGTATGAAAGATGGGCTGATTATCGAAGGCCTGCTTGGTGCCGGGCAGGGTAACGAACTCGGTGGAGACTTCCGCGCTAACGTGGCGCTCGGGTACAGGGTGAAGGACGGAAAAATCATCGGGCGAGTCAAGGACACGATGATCTCAGGTAACGTCTACACCGTATTGAATAACATCGAGGACATCTCTGATACTGCCGAATGGGTGTATGGCTCCATGAGGTCACCGGCTATCCTCTGCCGGGGCGTGGAGATCGCTTCGGGTAACGCTTAAGTTCGGGCTAACAGGCATGGACGGAGACGAATATGACTGTCGAAAAATTCCTGGCCGAATATATTCCCGGTGCAGATGTTGACGAGAACGTATTGATGGAGTTGTCCGGCATTTCCAATGCGGACGGAATGAAGGTGATTCGTCAGTTCTCTCAATGGACTGATGATGAAGTTCTTGACCTTCACACCCGGTTATCGGACCTGGCCGTCATAGACTCCACGATGGAGTTCGAGTGCATCTTCAAAGCTGGCCTGGATCACCGCGACGGACGCGTGCGGGCAGCTGCAGCACATGGCCTTGGAGAGACGGGTGATACGTCCGCGATCGCCCGTATCCTCGACATGCTGGAGAACGACTCGGATACCAATGCCCGCTCAGCTGCTGCGACTGCAGTCAGTTCATTTGCCGCGGTAGCGTCGGAAGGCCGTCTCACAGCCCGCTTGCGTACTCGCTTGTTCGAGGCACTGACGAACGTGCTTGATGCATCCGATGCTCCGTCTGAGTTGTGGCGCCGGTGCCTGGAGGCCGCAGGGTCTTTTGGTGACGCTCGCATAAACAGATACATTGAGCTCGCTGCGAAATCAGACTCCACTGACATGAAGCGTAGTGTGCTCATAGCGATGGCACGGACGTGCGACCCGCGTTGGCTGGACTTTGTGACTCAAGAGTTGGAAAGCAAGGATGCGACGGTCCGATTCGAAGCGGTCAACGCCCTGGGTGAAATTGGCGATGAGCCAGACGCTTTTTACCTTGAAGAACCGTTGGATGACCAGGACCTGATGGTCCAGCTTGCGGCGGTGGCGGCAGCTGAAAAGATCGGCGGTGCAACCGCGAAAAACCTGTTGCAGATAGCCGGGCAGAGCCCTGAACCTGCCGTCGCAACAGCTGCTACGGAAGCTCTGGCTGGCATCGCTAACGAAGAGAATCTCGTTCACACTGTGACACCAGAGATGGCGCGTACAGGGATGTACGGAGCACGCGTGGCCGGGAGTGACGATACCGTGCCATACGATGCGGGTGAACGGGAAGGCTGGGGCAACCTGGGTGAGGACGGTGAGGCTTTCCTGTCGCCGGACGCGATACACGAAGACGACGATGACCCGCTGGCGTCGTTAATGGATTACGAAGCCGCTCCGGGCCAGTGGGAAGATGATGACTAATACCCGGCTGCGCCATTAGCTGGCGTGTCGGAACGCAAGCCCGGCTGCTCCAAGCAATCCAACATCATCGCCCAGGGTGGTGATGTGGACCGGCGGGTTGGTTTGGAAGTGCGCTAGAGAGTGTGCTTTCACTGATGTGATGACCTCATCCCATCGGTCACGCAATCCCATAGTCACGCCGCCACCGACGACGAGCGCCTCCGGGTCGAAGATGTTCAACAGGCTGCCGAGTCCGATGCCGACCGCGAGGATTGCGTGGTTGCGGACTGCACTTGCCAGCTCGTCGCCATCATCTGCCGCCTGGAACACCAGTTTTGAAGTGATTTTTGCGCGGTCGTCACCAGCCAGCTTCATGAGAGATGACGTTTCACCGGCGTCGATGCGGCCCAGCGCAAGTCGACTGATAGCCGGGCCGGAAGCGTTGCCTTCGAAACAACCATCACAGCCAACATTGCATGACTGCGCTCCGGGGAGCACTGTGACGTGCCCCACTTCGCCGGCATGTCCTTCTGAGCCCGTGACCATCTCGCCGTTGGCTATGATGCCGCCACCAACGCCCGTACTGATGGTGACGTACAGCAGGTTGCGAGAGCCTTTGTGCGGACCGAACCGGGTTTCCGCAAAGGCGGCAAGAGTTGCGTCATGCCCGACATGAATAGGAATGCCGAGACGGGCACCGAGCGTCGGCTTCATCGACTTTTCGTCCCATGCCTGGAGATTGGGCGGATTCTTGTAGATTCCCGTAGATGGGTCTATCGGCCCTGCGGTGGAGATGCCCATGCCCACGGGCTTACGATCGGATGAATGGGCGCTGCTGATTGACTCGACGAGATCAGCCAGGCGATTCGCCGCAACCTCGATACCGTCATCAGGATTGGTGTGAATCGTGTCACGCGTAAGCACTTCGCCGTCAGCAGACACGAGGGCGGCGCGCATCTGCGTGCCACCAATGTCCGCCGCTACTGCTACAGCTTTGCTGGCATCACCTCTCATTCGCCTGTTCCTCCGGCATTGTCAGTTCATCACCCGCGCTGCGTAGACCGGCACTGGTTTTCAGGACTGGAGTTGATCTCGCCAGTCTTCAGCGTTGTCCACCGGTGCATAACCGATCTTGTTTGCAGCGTGATCTATGTCCCAGAATCGCCACGTGTTGTTCGATACTCCATAGAAGATCTCAAACTTGAGCGGGGCAGTTAAAGACTTTTCGACCAGTTGTGTGAGGTCCCTGTGGCTCAACCAAGTTGCGAGATGCCGCACGGACTGCACCGGGGAGTTGATTCGGTTCACCGTACCAATTCTCAGGCAGGCAACCTCAAGCCCAAATTGCTCCGAGTAGTAGCGACCGGTTGCCTCACCGAATACCTTGCTTATCCCGTAGTCAGAGTCAGGTCGTACTGGCACGGTGTTATCGACACGCTTGAACTCGCCGGCTTTCAGGTTTCCGTACTGACCGGCCACGATGCTCTTGTAAGGCTCATCGTTTTCGAAAAGCCCAACGGCGTGGTTGGAACTTGCAAACACCAGTCGTTTGACTCCGCTCTGGCGTGCTGCCTCGTAGACGTTGTGCGTCGTTGCGATGTTGTTCTTGAGCACATCCGGCCACGGTGTTTCGACCGGCGCATTTGCTGCAAGGTGAACGACAGCATCTACGCCATGAAACGCGGGCATGATCGCATCAAGATCAGAGCCATCAGCGACCGTCGTTGGAACCTTGTTGTCGAGTGACGGTTGCGTCACATCGAACCCGGTGACTTTGAACTTGCTAGCGAAGGCCGCTGCCAGTGTTCGGCCAATCAGGCCGTTCGAGCCTGTGATAAGGACGTTCTGTATTCCTGCTGCCACGATGATCTCCCTGTAACGCCGTTGCGACGATGCCTGTGCGAAGGGTGATGTTACCCGCTCCTAAAGCACGGTGGAGCGTTTACACGGTTACGTGAGGCCAAACAACAAACGTGCTTATGAAGTATTTTTCCCAAATATGAGACTTGTCCGGCCACCGCATACGATTCTTCGGTGCACTCATCAGACTTTGTACATGACTTTGGAATCGTAATAACCGGCGCCGCTGTGTCGCTGGTTATTTTTCGTCGCCTGAACCTTTCCCCGGTCCTGGGCTTCTTGCTCGCGGGTGTATTACTCGGACCATTTTCTCTCATCGGCTCGCAGGTAGATGATGTCGAGACGATTCGCTTGCTTGCTGACGTTGGCCTGGTGATGCTGCTGTTCGCACTTGGTGTTGAACTAGGCTGGCAGCGGATACGAAAGGTCGGCTTTGGCGTCATCCTCATCGGGTTGCTCGAATTGAGCGTGATGATGGGGCTTGGTTACCTACTTGGCACCGTGCTTGGCTGGACGGCGATGGAGTCGTTATTCCTGGGAGCCGCTGTATCTGTCAGCAGTAGTGCTGTTCTCGTACAGATGCTGCGCGATCGCGGCGAGTTGATGAGCGAGCGTGGCAGGATCATCGTTGGCATCCTGGTAGTTGAAGATATTGCCGCGGTTATATTGCTCAGCGTCCTCGCCGGTATGGCAACCCAGGGTGGTGAAGGGCAGGGGAGCACAATAGCCATAACATGGCGGTTGCTCGTCTTTGCCGTGGCTGCGCTGGTATTCGGCGGCCTGCTCGTACCCCGGGTTTTGGACTGGCTGGCAAAGTTGCACTCCAACCAGGTGATTCTCATGGGCGCGCTAGGCATGTGTTTCGGGTTTGCCATCGCCGCAGGTCAGCTCGGACTGTCTGCCGGTGCCGGTGCATTCATCATCGGTATGGTTGTAGGTGACACGAAACATTCCCACACCATCGCTCGAATGACCGAGCCGGTGCGTGACCTTTTTGCCGCGCTGTTCTTCGTGTCAATTGGGATGCTTGTGAACGTAGTAGAACTGGGTAGATTCATTGGCCCGGTACTGCTCATCACAATGGTCGTAGTGATTGGGAAAGTGGCAGCCAACAGCGCTGGTGCTTACCTGACTGGCCGCAATGGCCGGACTTCTCTTGAAGTTGGAACGGCGATGCCGCAGCCGGGTGAATTTTCACTTGCGATGGTCAAGGCAGGTGCCGATCACGGTACAGTCAGCGCTTCTCTAAGTCCCATCGTTACCGCGGTTATCTTCGTCAGTTCGATCCTGTATCCGATTGTCGCAAGCTCCACCTCATTTCTTGAACGGGTCATCGAACACCGCGCCCCGGTTCGCGTTCGCCGCCATGCCGTTGCACTAAACGCGTCGGCAATTGTCGCCGGGCAGTTGATGCGCACGGAAGGCGAATCAGGTAAGCGCATTAAGCGCCTGATCGGAATTGTCGTAATTAACACCGGGGTGATCGGGTTGCTAGTAGCCGCGGGGATCACAATCCTTCACTTCGTCGAACCGATAGCCGCGGCAATATCTGTTTCGGAAGGTGTGGTCGGATTGGTGCTCGGCGGGATTCTCGTGACACTTTCGGTGCCACCCGGTATGTCAGTCTGGAAATCACTGTCTGAGATAGCTGTAGAGATTACGCAGCACTTCGTTCTTAGTCATATCAACGTAAAACGCGAATCTTTCATCGCATCGGTAACCGCACTCATAGAGCACAGTTTCTTCGCTGTCGTCTTGTTCGTGATCGCTGTCTGGATGACTCCATTTCTGTGGAAGCTGGTTTCAGTGGGTGACCTTGCCACGCCTGCGTCAGTCCTCATCATGGTTGGAGTCATGGCACTCACGGCACGGGTTGCACTCAAGATTCACAGTTCACTTGAAGAGACGTTCGAGCACACGTTCCTTGGGGTAGGCGAAAGCGAGGCTGAGGGCGTACAGCCGGAACTAGCGATGCCTCAGCGTCCTGCGCCGGTTACGCCTGTACCTGCAACGGTGGCTACCGTCAGGACTCCTGCAAGTGGGAGTTCCATTTCAGGAGTTGAATGGCAACGAAGTGCAACATCTGGCAGTAGACGGTTGCGCTGATAGCTTTGTGGCGGTAATTTGCTGCTCATGGAACCTGCAAAGCAAATCTCCGACGACCTGATTGCCCGCTATCAGAAGATTACTTCCGCCACGGCGTACAGTGCTGTTTGGCGGCTCGCCCCTCCTGGCGGGCAGGAGTGGTTTGCCTCTGCCAACTACCAGCTCTGCCTGATGCGCGGCGTCAAGCCCATGACACACGGCAAGACGATGGTTGGCCGGGCTCGCACATTGCGATTCGTGCCGTCGCGTCCCGATCTCCTCAAGATAACGCGCCGCGGTGCGGACTCCCCCGAATACCGTGCTATGGCGCGTTGTGGCCCCGGCGACGTGCTGGTCGTCGAAGCTCACACTTTCGATGAATACTCCTGCATTCTCGGCAACATGAAAACCCGGATGCTCTGGCATCGTGGTGGAGAAGGCATCGTCACAGATGGCGCCATTCGGGATTTGCAGATGATCTCGGATGACTACGGTTTATCCGTGTTTGCAGCAAACCGCTCTCCCGCAGGTAACCTGCCGTACCTTGAGGCCTACGAAGAGAACGAGCCTGTGAACGTGGGTGGGGTGCTGGTAATGCCGGGGGACATCATTGTTGCGGACGATGATGGAGTAGTGGTCGTGCCGTCTGATCGAGCGGAAGAGGTGATTGACTGGATCGAGGAGCAGGAAGAGGCGGAGGAGTGGGTCATCCGGCTGATTGACGAGGAGCAGGTTCCGCCCGGAACGTATTACCCGATTTCGGCAGAGACCAAGGAGCGTTTCCGAGCGTGGAAGCGCGATCAGGCCGAAGGACAGACGAAATGACCACGGCTGATGTGATCGTTGTTGGCCTGGGCGCTCACGGGAGTTCTGCCGCGTGCCATCTGGCTCGCCGAGGTCTGAATGTGATCGGGTTCGACAGGCACCGGCCACCACACACCTTTGGCTCATCACACGGCGGCTCCCGGATCATCAGGCAGGCGTACTCAGAAGCCCCATTCTACGTTCCCATCATGCAGCGGTCGTACGAACTCTGGGATGACCTTCAGAAGCGAACAGGGCGCAAGGTTATGAACATCACCGGTGGAATATCCATCGGTGATAAGCGTGGCAAAGGCATTACGGGTATTCAAGAGAGTGCTGAGACCTACGATTTACCGCTTGATGTTCTTGATCCGGAGCAGATAACCCGTCGATTCCCAATGCTGCACCCACACGAATACATGATCGGCGCCTTCGATCCTCGTGCCGGGGCGATATTTCCAGAGGAAGCCGTACGGGCACATCTTGACGAGGCGATCAAGGCTGGAGCTGATCTACGTTTCGATGAACCCGTTATTCGTTGGCGGCCGGATCGGAATGGTGGCAATGTGCAGGTTGAAACCAAATCCGGGACGTTCGAGGCAAAGCAACTGGTGTTTACCGCTGGAGCATGGCTGCCTGAACTGGTTTCAAAGCTGAAGCTGCCAATGTGGATTGAGCGCCAGGTGCTGTTCTGGTTCGAACCAAAAGCGAATGCAGAAGCGTTCCTGCCGCAGAACATGGGCAACCACAGTTGGGAGTACGAGCCGGGCCATTCGATGTATGCCCAGCCCAACTACGGTGAAGGTGTGAAGATTGCACTGCACCATGACGGGGCAAGCTCGCACCCGGACAGGCTGAACCGGTTAGTTGCGGACTCGGAAGAGAAGGCGCTGCGGGAGCAGATTGAGCGGTATATCCCGGACCTTAATGGCAAGATGCTAAACAGTGCTGTTTGCATGTACACGGACACGCCGGATCTGCACTTCCTGATCGATTTTCATCCCGGCCATAAGAACATTCTGTTGATGAGTCCATGTTCCGGTCACGGGTTCAAGTTCTCTGCTGTCATGGGTGAGATAGCGGCTGACCTTGTGACTGAAGGTAAGTCAAATCTTGACCTTTCTCAGTTCGGTATCGACCGCTTGCTGACAGAGGAATCACAGACTTCATGTCCGCCTGAAATACGCCCGTACAACGCATGAGCAGGTGGTTTTCGCTGTTTCTGGTGATTGCTGTTGCGGGATTGTCTATAGCGTGCTCTGGTGAAGCTTCTAACGAGATCGACGCAGCATCGCCGGATGTTGCATCGATTGTGGTCAACTCAACGCCGCAAGGGACACATCCGCCGGTACAGGCGCTAGAGCCGACGAACTGGGTCTACTGGCTTTCTGATATCAAGCTTTCGGAAATAGCTGCGGTCTCTCCCGACGCGGTGGTAATCGACTACTCGCAGGGTGGTGGCGAAGATACCGAGTTCTCTCGTTCCGATATTGATACTTTGCGCTCCGGTATGTCAGGCCCCGCGCTTGTTATTTCATACATGAGTATTGGTGAGGCAGAAGACTACCGGTACTACTGGAAATCTGCATGGTCATCCAGTAAGCCGAGTTGGCTTGAGAAAGAGAACCACAACTGGGCTGGGAACTACAAGGTGCGGTACTGGGAGCCGGAATGGCAATTTCTGATATTTGGCACACCAGACAGCTATCTTGACAAGATCATTGCGACCGGATGCGACGGTGTTTATCTCGACATCATCGACGCGTATGACTATTCCCTTGAGAAGGGAAGGACAACCGCTGAAGACGAGATGGTGATGTTTGTGTCTGCGATAAGCGAATATGCGAAATCCAAGCGTCCG
>JAURLM010000196.1 GCA_030831265.1 Chloroflexota bacterium | reverse complement strand
CATCGGTGCCGCGGTTGCCGCCGCACGCCAGGGAGCAAGCGTGCTCGCAGTCGACCGTGCGGGTTTCGCTGGCGGCTTCTTCACGAACATCATCGGCTCTGCATTCGATGGTTTCGTGTACGAAGAGACTGGTCGACCAGTGGTCGGCGGGCTGGTGTTCGAGATGCTGGAGCGAATGGGCGTAATCGCGCCCGGCACCGGCCCAAACCTTGCGTTCAACGTGAATGGCGACTTCACCGAAGTGGAAAAGCACCCGGACCGGCTCATACCGCGCACAGACCCGGAACGCTTCAAGCTGGCCGCGGATCGCATCATCGCCGAATCCGGTGCTAAGCCGCTCTATCACTCGCAGGTGGCAGACGTGGTCACCTCGAACGGCCGCATCGACTCCGTAATCATCTCCAACAAATCGGGGCTGGTAGCAGTACGGCCAAAAGTGGTCATCGACTGCACCGGTGACGGCGACGTGGCGGCATGGGCCGGTTGCCCGTACGAGAAGGCGGAAGGCGTGCAGCCGATGTCGATCCACTTTCGCGTCTCAAACGTCGAGCTGACCTTCGACCTTCGCAGAAAATGCTCCGAAGTGCTGACCCGTGCTCGTGCGGCAGGCAAGATTCGGCCATACGGCGGTCCCTGGCCTGCGACGTTCTCCGGCACAGATATATATTTCAATGCGGTGCGAACTCCGGGCGATTCGACCAACCCCGACGACTGGACGCGTGCTGAGATACAGGGCCGTGAAGACGCATGGCGCATGTTCGACCTGTGGAAATCCGAACTTCCCGAGTTCGAGAGGGCGCATTTCTTCACCAGCGGCCCAACAGCAGGCTCCCGTGAATCTCGACGCATCACCGGCGACTACACGCTGACCGCTAACGACGTGCGCACCGGCAAGCGGCAGGATGATGTGGTGGTGCTCGGTGCATGGCGCATCGACCGCCATCCTCAGGGCGATTCCGGGTATCACGACCAACCGGAGGTTCCGCCGTATGACATTGCATACCGCACGCTGTTGCCGCAAGGCGTAGAGAACCTGCTGGTGGCGGGCCGCTGCCACTCGGCCACATCGGAGGCGCTGGCTTCGAGTCGGGTGACGGCAAACGCCATGGGCATGGGCCAGGCAGCCGGAACTGCCGCGGCTATGAGCGTGAATGACAAAGCGTACGCTGTACGCAACGTCAACATGAGCGAACTACAATCTAGTCTGCAGGAACAGGGCTGCATACTGGACCCATCAGCCGCGATGAACTTGTCATGAACAAATCTCCCAGCGAAACGCCTGTCCTGAACTTACCCACTTACCCGTTCATCCTCTTCGGCATTCCGGTGTTGATCGGCCTCGGCGTTCACTTCCTCTGGGATTTTTCTCCCTTGCCGGATACCCTGGCGTTCGCCACCGGCGCACCGCTCATGGTCATCGGCACAATGCTCGGACTCTGGTCGGTCTGGACAATGGTCAGCCAGGGAGAACATCCTGAACCCGGCCACGGCACTCATAAAATCATCGACAACGGTCCATTCCGGTTCAGCCGCAACCCCAGCTACGTCTCCCTTGTCATCACAGCAATCGGCTTCGGACTGCTTATCAACTCCCTCACCGTGCTAATTGGGATTCCGTTCGGCTTCGCAATCCTCGCTCTGTGGGTCGTCCCGGCAGAGGAGCGGTATCTCACAGCCCTGCTGAAAGACGACTACACCGCCTATCAGACGCGCGTCCGCAGATGGTTTTAAGGGCTGATTTATTCGGCAAATTCGACTCTGGCCGACTCATTTCGCTCGAACGGGTCTATAATCCGCTGCGCCGGTACACGCTGTACTACGGTTCACCGGCAGATATCACGCTCAATGCCTGCAAACGCCAGTAACAACACACGGGAGCGACACGTTTGGAAATCTCAAAAGAAACACTGATGCTGATGCTTCGACGCATGTGGACCATCCGTCACTTCGAAGAGAAGGTGATGGAGATGCACAGCGCCGGTGAATTCGCTGGCGGTGCTCACCCTTACATCGGTGAAGAAGCTGTGGCGGTCGGCGCATGCCTCGCACTTGAATCTACCGACTACATCGCCGGAAACCACCGCTCACACGGTCACCCGCTCGCCAAGGGCGGTTCCGTTAACGGCGCAATGGCAGAGCTTTACGGACGTGTTGGCGGCTACTGCAAGGGCAAAGGCGGCTCAATGCACCTCGCCGACTTCTCCATCGGCATCCTTGGAGAGTCAGGCATCGTCGCATCCTCCGTCCCTGTAGCGACTGGAGCTGCACTGGCGTCTCACATCCGCGGTGAAGACTTTGTGTCTATGGTCTTCTTCGGTGACGGTGCCTCCAACCAGGGAGCGTGCCACGAATCTATGAACCTTGCCGCACTCTGGAAGCTGCCGGTCATCTTCCTCTGCGAGAACAACCAGTTCGCAGTGACGACCTCATACCGCAACTCCGTCGCTGTCGAGCACATCTCAGACCGAGCATCGGCCTACAACATGCCGGGAGTCCTCGTAGATGGCCAGGACTGCATCGCCATGTACGAGGCCACGACTGAGGCAGTGCGCCGTGCAAGGGCTGGCGAAGGCCCAACGCTTATCGAGGGCCTGACGTTCCGCTACGAAGAGCATTCGCTGGGACTTGGCCGTGTACGCCGCGGAGAGTACCGCACGCAGGAAGAGATAGACGCCTGGCGCAAGCGTGACCCGCTGGTGATTCACACCGAACGACTGATCTCACAGGGTATCGCCACCCAGGAAGAGTGCGACGCCGTCAGCGCAGAGGTGCTGAAGGAAGTCGAAGGCTCCGTAGAGTTCGCACGAAACAGTCCGTTCCCCGGCCCTGAAGCGCTTTTCGAGGACATGTGGGCTGACGAGATACCGGCTCCGTAGTTACTCACGACAACCAATCTTTAAGCACCACATCAGTAAAGAATCCGAGAAGACAAAATGGCGCAGACAGTATTCGTCGAGGCGATCAACCAGGCACTTGTTGAAGAGATGCGACGTGATGAGTCCGTCTACATCATGGGTGAAGACATCCGCAGAGCCGTGTATGGCGCAACAGCAAACCTTCTGACCGAGTTTGGTGAGAAGCGCGTGCTGGACACCCCGCTTTCTGAGAACGGCTTCTTTGGAGCCGCAATCGGCTCATCACTGGTCGGTATGCGACCAGTCGTCGAGACGCTAACCAGCTTCATGTGGGTGGCGATGGACCAGATCATCAGCCAGGCCGCCAAGATGCGGTACATGTTCGGCGGACAGGCAACCCTGCCGGTCACGTTCCGGGCAACGATGTACTACGGCGGCGGCTCAGCAGCCCACCACTCAGACCGCAGCTACCCTATGTTCATGAACATGCCGGGTCTGAAGATCATCGTTCCTTCCAACCCGGCCGACATGAAAGGGCTGCTCAAGCAGTCCATCCGGGACAACGACCCGTGCATCGTCTTCGAAGACGGCACGCTGTTCGGAATGCGCGGTGAGGTGCCGGACAACCAGGACGCAATCCCGTTCGGCAAGGCTCGCGTTGTCCGAGAAGGCACTGACGCAACCATCGTCGCCATCGCAGGAGCAGTCGGCCACGCAGAACGAGCTGCTGACGAACTTTCCAACGAGGGTGTATCGGTCGAGATCATCGACCCACGCACGCTGGTTCCGCTGGACAAGAAGGCGATTCTTGATTCGGTGGAAAAGACAGGCCGGCTGATCATTGCTGACCCTGCCCACAAGGTGTGCAGCGCAGCCAGCGAGATCGCATCCATCGTGGCACAGGAAGGGTTCTGGTCACTGCAGGCGCCAATTCAGAAAGTGGCGGCCGAACAGGTCCACATCCCCTACACGCCTTCGTTGGAATCACTGGTCTACCCGAACCCGGAAAAGATCAAGGCCGCAGTTCGCACAACCTTGGAATAAACGCCCTTTACGAGCAGCATCGCCGCATATCTGTCGATGCTGCTCGGCAGATTTCTGCCTGTTCAAGCCGCAAACCACCGCATTGCGGATATTCAGCGCGTGATTTCGGCACGCATCTGGTTTACCTGCTATTGTTAAGTTATTGATCTTGGTTGAACTTGTTTACGCGTCCTCTTCACCTCTAACAAAGCCTGAATGATCCGTTCACCGTCCAATCCGGGCTTAATTTTAGGTGCTTATTTAGGAGCGCAACATGAACATATTTGTAGGTAATCTCAGTTTCGAAACACGCGATGACGGTCTTCGTCAAGCGTTCTCCCAGTACGGGACAGTCGACACTGCACAGGTCGTAATGGACCGCGAATCCGGCCGCTCACGTGGCTTCGGCTTCGTCGAAATGCCAAACAGCGCAGAAGCTGCAACAGCTATCAGTGCATTGAACGAGAGCGACCTTAACGGTCGCCCGCTCACCGTCAACGAGGCCAAGCCACGGGCTCCTCGCAGCAACAGCGGTGGCGGTGGTGGTGGCGGCCGACGCTGGTAGTCCGCCTGCCGATCAGTTGATCGAATAGATAAAAGCCCCCTGGAATTTTACCTCCAGGGGGCTTTTGCTTATCACAACAAGTCCTGTCAGCCAGAACAGCGTTTCACTGTGTGCAATAATGCTGCAACAGTGGAATATTCACGAAAACGCAATATCGGATACTGTCCGCAATGCTACTCGGAACACCACGGGGAGTTTGGCAATGACTACATCATCGAATGAGATTGGAAGTACGATAACCGTCAGGAGACTCCAGAAAGAAGACGCGGACGGGGTTCGTGACCTGGATGCGTCAATCCTGGGGCAGGACCGTTCTTCAAACTGGGCAGAGTACGTCGACCGCTTTCTTGCCTACTCGCGGCTCGGCACACACTCGCTCCCGTGGTCAGGCTCACAGGTAGCAGAAACCAACGGCAAAGTGGTCGGCTTTCTTCTCGCTGAACGTCACAGCTCCGGCTACGGCCTTCCACCCGGAGTTCGTGTCGTGGCACTTGCAGTTCATCCCGACCACCGAAAACGCGGAATCGGTCGCAAGCTGATCGACGGCCTCAAAGCCGACACCAAGCGCCAGGGAATGCAGCACATCTACTCGGTACTACAGGCCCGTGACAGCCGTGATGCCGACTCCCTCGCAAGCTGCGGTTTCAACCCTGCCCCCATCAAAGTGCTGGTACTGGAAGCGTAGCCCGAAGGAACCGTACCAACCGGCTAATTGCCCGCCAACGAATTACAGACAGCATGAGATAGTTGCTGTTACAATTACTTTTGCGCAGCCAGGCAACCGCATAGCTTCACTGATTCTGAAAGTAAAGAAATGCCCGCAGTAACCGTTGAAAACATACTCACTCTGCCAAGAGTCCAGCGACCCGGTATCGATTCGACCGAGCGCGCCGTGCGTGCGGTCACAACTGCACCGAGCGGCTTCGAAGGTGAAGGATTCCCCGTTCGCCGCGCATTCTCCGGAATCCCGTTGGAGCATCTCGACCCGTTCATCATGATGGATCAGATGGGCGAAGTAGAGTACCGCGCAGGTGAAGCCAAGGGCACGCCGTGGCATCCGCATCGTGGCTTCGAGACAGTCACCTACATGATCGACGGTGTGTTCAAGCATCGCGACTCGAACGGTGGCGGCGGAATCATCTCGGACGGTGACACGCAATGGATGACCGCGGGAGCCGGGATTCTGCACATCGAAGCACCCACGGAAGAGATTGTGCTCGAAGGCGGTGTAGTTCATGGGCTTCAGCTCTGGGTGAACCTGCCGAAGGACAAAAAATGGGCACCGCCGCGCTACCAGGACATATCGCGCAAGAACCTGTCTCTCATTTCGTCCCACGATGGCGGAGCGCTGCTCCGCGTGATAGCGGGTGAGCTTAGCGGTCATCCCGGCCCAGGCATCACCTATTCGCCAATCACAATGGTTCACGTCACAATCAGTGCAGGAGCGCAACTCGAAGTGCCGTGGAACCCGCAGTACAACGCGCTCGGCTACGTGCTCGCAGGTCGAGGCAAAGCCGGTTCGACCGGCCACGCCATACGAACCGGGCAGGCAATCGTGTTCGGGGCGGGCGATCACATCGTAGTGAAGGCGGACAGCGAGCAGGATTCTCACACACCCGAGTTGGAGATTGTCCTTCTAGGCGGAAAGCCGATTCGAGAGCCAATCGCATGGTATGGCCCATTCGTTATGAACACTAAAGATGAGCTATACCAGGCCTTCAGCGACTACAACGCGGGCAAGCTGGGAGTTATCCCCAGCGATCACTACGTGCCACACT
>JAURLM010000195.1 GCA_030831265.1 Chloroflexota bacterium | reverse complement strand
GTTCGACAGCAGGATTGCCAGCGTGGCAATTGATGTTGCATGTGACGTCAACAACCCGTTGTGCGGACCGACAGGTGCGTCTGCGATTTTTGGACCGCAAAAAGGCGCAACGCCGGAGAATGTGCAGTCGCTGGATGCAGCACTGAAGCACTTTGGCGAGATCATGAAGCGTGACATCGGCAGGGATGTGGCCGAGATTCCCGGAGCCGGTGCGGCAGGTGGACTTGGTGCGGGCCTGATGGGTTTTGCGAACGCTCGACTGCGGCTTGGCGCTGACATTGTGCTGGAGGCGGTTCAGCTGGAAGCAAAGCTGGTGGATGTAGATCTCGTGATCGTTGGTGAGGGGCAGTTTGACCGCTCGACTGTGTTCAACAAGTCTCCTGTGGCAGTGGCGCAGCGTGCAAAACGACGCGGAATTCCGGTCATTGGCATAGCAGGCTCGCTTGGCGCGGGTTACCACGAAGTGCATGACCACGGTATCGACGCAGTTTTCAGCCTTGTGAACCGACCGATGACGCTCAAGGACGCGATGGCTGACACCGCAAGGCTGGTATCAAGGGCTACTGAAGAGGCATGCCGCGCTATGGCCGCTGCCAGGAAGAGCTAATCGCCGGGATGCCTATCCCACCATGATGAGGTGGGTTTCGATCGGCCCGTGAATACCCCTGACAATCGTTGCTTCGATGTCACCAGTGCGGCTTGGACCTGAGATCAGGTTGACCATGCTGCCAAGTTCACCGCCGATATGCGAGGCTCGCTCAATGGCCCATAGCTCATCAAGCGATGGCAGCACACTGCCCTGCTCCATCACGACGATATGAACTGGTGGGGCTATTGAGACGAGTCGAGACGTTCCCTGCCGCGGGTGCAGAACCAGTGTCCCGGTCTCTGCGATGAACCAGTCTGCCCCGGTGATACCTGCTCCTGTGGCAAAGGCTGCATCCTTCGTGCCATTGCCGTCATTGCGGAGCGTTTCACAGCGGATTCCCGTGTTGTTCAAGGCGCCGGATACACCTGCACGCTCAAGTACATCATGCGTTGACGAGAGCGTTGACGTGATGTTCCGTTCGCGGCAGATGCGTATCACGCGTTTCGATACCTGATCGATGTTTTCCAGACGATGCACTGTCCACCCGGCTGTCTTAGCCGCCTGCGCAGCCACACCGAAAAGCTCACCAGCCCGTTCGGCAGCTACGGTGCGCGCTTGCTCAGCTTCTGACCGGGCGTCACCGTGTGACGTGGCAAGTCCCGTTGCAGCGACGGGTTCCACGGGAGCGGGTGCGCCGGATCGGCCAAGTATCTTGCGAACATTTGCCAGGAAGTCTTCCTTGCTACTCATCGGTGCTTCTCTCCGAAGTCTCTTCGCTGCGTTTTGCGAACCGATTTACGAACGACTTTTTTGCGGGCAACGGGAAATCTCGACTGGATGTCCAGCCTGTGATCGGTGGGACAGACCTGTTTAGCCAGCCTTCGTTGGCCAGTGGGCCACCTGCTGCCCTGCCAAGGCGTGCACCACGGTCAAACCGTTTGCGGTCCATCATGCCCCACTTCCAGCCCTTCCATATCAGCGGTTCCCAGCGGCCACGGGCATTTTCGGTCGGATCATCGCTTTCGACGACGCGCCCGCGCAATTCCAGCAACATGCGTGGGATGTTGATTTTCACCGGGCAAGCGTCGTGACATGCTCCGCACAGTGAGGATGCGAACGGCAGGTCCTTCGCGTCTTTCAGTCCGGTCAACACAGGCGAAACGATTGCCCCGATGGGACCGGGATAGACCCAGCCGTAGCTGTGGCCGCCAACTTTGCGGTACACCGGACACGCGTTCAGGCACGCACCGCAGCGGATGCAGTTCAGCGATTCGCGGAGCGTAGTGTCCGCAAGCAACTTGCTGCGCCCGTTGTCCATGATGACAAGGTGGAACTCTTCGGGGCCGTCCTCCTCACCCGCACGCCGGGGACCGTTGACCATCGTGACGTAAGTGGAGATGCGCTGACCCGTCGCTGACCTGATGAGGATTCGCAGCATTGTGGAAAGGTCTCGGATGGACGGGACGATCTTCTCCATGCCCATCACGGCGACATGAATCCGCGGTACAGAAGTCGCCATGCGACCGTTGCCCTCGTTCGTGACCAGCGCGATGCCACCGGCTTCTGCGACGCCGAAGTTAACGCCGGTTATCGACATATCCGCACGCTGGAACACTGCCCTTAGCTGTTCGCGTGCCTGCATCGTCAGAGCCTCGGCATCCTCTTTACGGTCACCACCGGACTTGGCCGCCAGCAGGTCTGAGACATCCGATTTCTGCTTGTGGATGGCGGGTGCGATCAGGTGATAGGGAGTTTCACCAGCAAGCTGGATGATGTACTCGCCGAGGTCTGTTTCCACCGTTTCAATGCCTGCACCCGTGAGGACATGGTTGAGTCCCATCTCTTCAGAGACCATCGACTTGCTCTTGATGACCGTACGCACGTTGCTTTCGCGGGCAAGGTCCAGGACATAGCGGTTTGCTTCGTCTGCGTCTTTTGCGAAGAAGACGCGACCTCCGTTGCGTTCGACGTTGGTGGCGAGCATGTCGAGATAGAAATCGAGGTTGGCGATGGAATGATCCTTGATCGCCTTGCCGCGTGTCCGCAGTTCTTCCCAGTTGTCCGTTGCTGCACCGGCGGCAATTCGCGCTTTGAAAAAATTGTTGTAGACGTTTTCAAGTGCGGCCTGGATGTTCGGATCAGACATCGTGCTGGCAGCGGTGTCACGGAAGTTTTTCGTTACCGGTTTCATTCGGCGGAGTCTCCGTTGGCTACGCTTGGCCGCACTGATTCAGCAAGCAATTCCGCTATGTGCAGCACCTGGACGCTGGAATTGCGACGCCTGAGTCCACCTTCCATGTGCATGATGCAACCGGTGTCACCGGCGATGAGATGGGATGCTCCGGTCTTCTGGACGTTGTCGAGCTTTTCGTTGAGCATGGCGGTGGAAATGTCTGGCATCTTCACAGAGAAGGCTCCGCCAAAGCCGCAACAGACCTCGCTCCGGTCCATCGGCTTCATCTCCAGGCCATCGACAGACTCAAGCAACGCCGTGGGTTGGCGGTCGATGCCAAGTTCTCGGAGGGCGTGACAGCAACGGTGATATGTTGCGGTTGAGTCCGCGTTTTTTGCATCAACGCCGAGGCTGGATTCGCCAAGCCCGTCAACAATGAACTCGGAAAACTCCCATAGCCGGTCTGCAACTCGTTTCACGCGTTCAAGTTGGGCGGGATTGTCGCGAAAGAGTATCGGGTAGTAGTTTCGAACCATAGCGGCGCAGGAGCCTGATGGTGCGACAATCGGTGCCGGGTTTCCTGACTGGTCGTCGAAGATATCAAGGAACCGTGATGCGACTTCCCGCGCCTCCGCACGATAACCGCTGTTGAAGGCTGGTTGCCCGCAGCAGGTCTGGTCCTGCGGTACTGCCAGCTTCACGCCCCGTTTTTCGAGAACGTCTACCACGGCTTCTCCTACCTGTGGTCGGAACTGGTCAACCATGCAGGTGACGAAGAATGTAGCGGTTGTTGGGCGCGGGGTTATTGGTTGTCTGGCTGGCTGGTGAGTCATGGTGGTGTGATGTTATGGCAGTATGGGATTTGTGCAGCGAATTCTATCTGCTGGCGCGTGGCATGGTCTTACCTGGTGCGTACTTCAAGGGGCACACGGTAAAGCGAATTACGCCGTTTCGAATGAAACTTCCGGTTGAATTCACCCGATTTGACCACTTTTAGATTGATTGATTGCATGCCCCCGGCAGTTGCGGTTGTGCTAACTTTGCAGTGAAAATTCACCTTCGGCTTTTTCAAGTGACCCGGTGGTGCAGCACCCACCATGATAGACGGAGATAAAAGTGCCTGGAAAACAGTACGACGTAGTGGTAATTGGTGCAGGGATTATCGGCTTATCTACAGCCAAGACCCTGCTTGAGCAGCATCCGGGCCTGAACATTGCAGTCCTAGAGAAAGATGCCCATGAGGCTACGCAGCAGTCCGGGCACAACTCCGGTGTTATCCACTCCGGTATCTACTACAAGCCGGGCTCCCTGAAGGCACAG
>JAURLM010000019.1 GCA_030831265.1 Chloroflexota bacterium | reverse complement strand
TACTGTCACGATGGTCACCAGCGCGGTGGGCAGTTTGTTGCCGCCGGGCAGCGATGTGTCGGCGGTCAGGTAGCCCGCAGTGCCGACGTTTGTCTCGTCATCCCATGCGCCGAACGCTGTTAGAGAAGTGACGAACTGGTTCCAACGTGCGATCGATCCTTCATCGGCTGGTGGATGATTGCCGAAACCGCGGGAAATCGCCGTGCCGAAATCCAGCCACTCATTGTCTCTTGGACTTCTGTATTCAATGGTCATGTGCAGGTGTTTCTAGTCGTAGGATTGCCAGGTCGAGATGTGTTGCCAGGTTTGTAAGCCAATGAGGGTATCGCAGGCGTGTCATAAAGCAATGACTAGAACTCGTGAGGACACCACGGGGGTATGGCCGTGGAAAACAGCCAGTCGAAACGTGCGATTGCGCCGGGAACGTGTTCTTCGGCTCGACCTGCACGAGCGAGGTGGGATAATCGAGTTCCTCCAAGGTAGACCGAGCCAAGTTCGGATGCACCCAGTGTGACCTCCGGTTGTGCTGAAGTACGCTCGCAGGTAGCTTTGCCCCCAGAAACCGTAAGCCGAAAGATTCCGGCGGCAGCGGGAACAACGTTGTCGATAACTTCGAACGTGATGTGGCCATCGGATTCGTAGGTCCTGGCTGCCAGCGCTGTCTCGACATCGAGGACACGCGCCCACAGGCCATCTGACGGGGTTCGCTTGAGTTGACGCGGGTCAGCCAGCATCCACCACAGGGCGTCACTGGATGGCCGGTTACCCGCTGATACGGACTGCACAAGATCAACGTTCAGCAGGAAGTGCCAGATGGCGGCATGCGATTCCGGCGTTGACGTGACGGCTTCGACTACTTTCATCTCTACCTCGAACTCTTCCTCTCGTAACCGCTTCATCCGATACGCTGCGTACCCTTCCGGGATGCCGTTGTCCTCATAGACGACATGGAACATGCCGCTCCGGCCGCCGCGGAGACGCTCCTCGTCGAAGAAAAAGTAACGCCAGCGAGATGGTGAGCGGTCAAGGAAACCCGTCCGATTTTTCCGCAGTGTCTCCCACACACGAGGCATGATTTCAAGTGCGTCATCATGGCTGACAAACCTGGTCTTGCCGGGAACCTTTGGAGCGTGGGCGAAAGTCGCATTTGCCGTTTTGATGCTCCACCCTTCAGCAACTGTTGCCTGTCCGAATCCGAAGCGCGAATAGATGCCTGACTGCGAAGCCCACAGCGTTGCAACCGGCTCTTTGCGTTCTATTGCCTGGTCCAGCAACGTGCGCATCATGCCGGTCAGGATGCCGCGCCGAAGATGCGTGGCTGCCGTGCCGATGTATGCGATGCCGGCGGCTGGTATCTGCGCGCCACCGGGAACGGTTAGCTGATAAGAGTCAGTTCCACCCGTACCGACGAGATTATTCCCATCTGCAAATGCCCCGAACAGCCGGTCTATCTCAATGCGGTCATTACGGAGTCGTGTGATGTCATCCGGGTGAACCTGTTCATTGAAGCCGCGGCGGACCGCAATTCTCCAGTTGGAGAACTCATCTTCGGTTATCGGTCGGTAGTTAACGTTCATGTGGAAATGCTCTGCCGGTTACACTGGCGCTGTCTCGTTCCGCAATCGCCACCTGTCGGCATCGCCCGGTATCAACTGGTATCCGAGGATATCTGCTCTCATGGACAGTAAAACGTCACTCAAAGGCAAGACCGCAATCATAACCGGTGCGACGTCCGGTATAGGGCGCGCAACAGCCGTGTTGATGGCCTCGTTGGGCGCAAACGTTGTCGCCGCGGGCAGGCGGGTTGATGAGGGCAACGAGACTGTCAGGCTTGCGTCAGCAACTGGCGGCGTCTGCCGCTTTGTCCGTTGTGATGTGACCGATGTTGAGCAGGTGACGGCACTTGTGCAGTACGCGGTCAGCGAGTTTGGTCGACTCGATTGCGCTTTTAACAATGCCGGGTTGCTTGCGGACACAGGCAAGTTGCATGAGACAAGCGATGATGTGCTGGTGGCCACGCTCGATGTGAATGTACGTGGCACATGGAACTGCATGAAGGCGGAGCTGGCCGTGATGGTTGAGCAGGGCGGCGGTGTGATCGTCAACGACTCGTCAATCAACGGTCTGCGCGCATCGTTGCGTCGGCCAGCCTATACCGCGTCAAAGCACGCCGTGCTGGGGATGACGCGGGCGGTCGCACTCGACTACGCACGCCGCGGGATACGCGCAAATGCCATCTGTCCCGGTCCCATAGACACGGCGATGATGGAGCAGATAGACAAGTCCGATTTAGAAGCGCGCCGTCGCATCGAGCGAGGAGTTCCGATGGGCCGTTACGGCACACCGGAAGAGGTCGCTGAGCTGGTTGCATGGTTATGTTCCAACGCAGCGTCTTATGTAACCGGGCAGGCGTTTTCGGTGGACGGCGGTCTGACCGCGATCTGATTGCTAGCGCGTCCAGGGGGCTACGTACTGCGGCCTGTCGTGCTTTGCGCCTTCCGGCTTGCGGACCGTGCCTTCACGCCATGACTCCATCGGCTCCCAGTCCAGCAGTTCCTTCCCCTTGGTGATATCCAGCGGACTTGTGAAGTCGGGCAGCGGACGCTTGTATGTCACCTTGCCGTACTCTCGGCGGATGGCCTCTTCGGTCGGGATTTCCAGCACAGTGTCTTTGGCGTTGATGAAAAACGCCTCGTGACCTCCGAAATCCTTCTCGATGGCGAGACGGCACGCGCGGGCAGCATCATGTCTGCCAACCCATGACCAGAAGCCCATTGCGTTGCGCCCTGATGTCGTCGTCTTGTCACCCTGCTTCATGTGGTTCTCGGCCGTCGCCGGATCCCACAGGGCATGGAACCGCATCGAAGCGATCTGGAGGCCAGGGCGGCGTCGGCAGAAAGCGTCGGCCATTTGCTCGCCGAGCCACTTCGACTGTGAATATGCGTCCTGTACGCGTGTGGGATGTGCTGCGTCCACCGGGAAGTATTCAGGGACGAACAGATCCGCACCCCAGCCAGCGCCAACGGCATTGATCGACGACGCCATCACGATCTTTTCGATGCCGTATAGCTCCGCAGCTTCCAGAACGTTCCAGTTGGAGAGCATGTTGACCCGGAAGACAGTGTGCTCAGCGTCTATGTTCGGCGCAGGAATCGCGGCCATGTGGATTACGGCATCGACGCCTTTCATCACGGCAACCGTCTGGCCGTAATCGGTGAAATCCACCTTCTGGAAAAGCGCACCGGAGTCGTGCGAAGTCGATTTTGGTGGAGCCATGTCGGCGTTGATGCAGATATGACCGTTAGCCGCAAGCTCGGCCATGATGTATTCGCCAGCGCGGCCAGAACCGCCAGTAACAAGGACTTTCATCTGTTTTTCTCTACCTGATGTTTGTTTGTTGATTTTGGGACTGGCACACCGACATGCCCGTCAGCGCGACAAATCCTTAGACCGCTGCTATCGTACGAGCTTTTCGAATTTGAGGTCGTTTGCACAGGAATCGAACCACTCCACAACTTCGCGATGTAGCGGTATCCCGTCTTTAGTGCGCTTCTGCACTTCCTCGTATTCCGGCAGACCGGCGTAGTAGACGCGGTCGTGACCGGGAGCGGGCGGAGTCTCGACGAGATAGGTCAGGAAATCGTCCATCGACTGCTTGAAGCGGTTTACATCCGTGAAAGCGTCGACCGAGTATGCGGCCACGAACTGCGTACCGTTACCGGGCGGGTTGGTCACGCCGTAAATCCCTGCAGAAAGAATCCCGGCGAATATCTGGCCTATCACCGCCATACCGTAGCCCTTGTGAGAGCCCATCTCTCGGGTTGCGCCCCACGGCAGTAGCCGCGTTTCGTCAGGTACCGGGCCTCCGTCCATGAGCGGCGTGCCGTCTTCGCCTGCGAGAAGCCCCGGCAGTAGCGATGCTCCGGTTCGGCGCAGCAGGACGATCTTGTTTGCGGCAACTGAGGACGATGAGATGTCGAGGACAAATGGCGGCATCGACTTCGTTGGCACGGCCCACGAATGAGGAACTGCGCCAACCCTTGGCACCGCACCGAACGTCGGTACTTGCACCGCACCCCCGCCTGTGATGGCATATCCGATCATGTCGTGTTCAAGTGCCAGCATCGAGTGGTACGCCATCATGCCGGGATGGCGGCTGTTGTAGATCGTCACCGCGCCGATGCCGACCTCTTTCGCCTTCTTGATAGCGATCTGCATTGCGAGTGGGCATGCGACCAGACCGTGAGCGCCGTCGGCGTCCATGGTCGCCGTAGCGTTGGATTCACGGACAATCTTCAGGTCGGGAGTCGGGTTGATGCCACCCTCACCGAACGCCCGAACGTAATTGCGAAGCATGTTTGACACGCCGTGCGTCTCGCAGCCACGCTCATCAGCCACGACAAGCGCGTCCATCGCAAGGTGGGCGTGCTCATCCGGCATACCCATCTTCAGGAAAATATCTTTCGTGGTCTTGCGCAGGTCGGCGGGCATGACCATTACGCGGTCTTTTTCGGGTACGTGAAAGTGGTCAAGCATGATTGATTACGAAACCTGTGTTGGGGTTGAGCTGATATCAGCCGGTCGAAACGGGTTGGCCAGCAGTATTCGCCGGGCGTCGACTCGCGTCAAGGCTTGGCGCTGCGTCGTCGGCGAATAGATTCGATGACGACGTTGATGTCACTGCGTGTGATGATTCTGAACGCGGCGACCAGGACAACGTATACGACCAGTGCGGCGACGTTCCAGATTGACCAGTGAAGCCCTGAGGCCGAACCTGCCCATGCCAACAGCGACATTGCCGTTGTGGCTACAGCGACTTTACTCAGGCCCAGCAGTCCTGTTTTGCCGAATGCTTCGCTTGCAAGCACGCGGAACATGATTAGCAGAATCACGATCTCCGAAGTAAGCGTGGCAACTGCCGCACCTGTGCCGCCGTTGCCCATGTGATCCTGGTAATAGGGGATGAGGACGGCGTTCAGGGCGATGTTGGTGCTCAGTCCGGTAGCCATAGTGACCATGAACATTTTCTGCCGATTGGAACCGGTCGCTATGGCTCCGGTGATTGTCAGCATGGCTGTGACAGGGATGCTGATTGCCAGTACCACCAGTACAGGGGCGGAATTGGAGAACACGTCGGGTATCGGGAGTATGTCCAGTATCCGGGCTGCGTTTGAGGCCAGGACGAATGCAACGGGGACAAGCAAGGCAGTGGCGATGGCAACTGTCCGCTTGGACAGGGATTCCGATCCTGCGCGGTCTGATACGAAGGTGCGTGACAGTGTTGGCAGCAGGGCAGTGGCAATAGCCGCAGGGACGATCTCGGTCGCACCAATCAGGCGCATCGCAGCAGCATGCCATCCCAGGACAGCCTCACCGGCGAATGTCCTGACCATGATGGTGTCAGCTTGGTTGTAGAGAGTCAGGATTCCACCGGTAATGGCAAACGGCATCGCTCCGGTCAGCAGTCGCTTGGCCTGGTAGGTCGAAAAGCCGGGCCTGATTGGCATTTCCCGGTTTGCGGAGATGAAAATGATCGCCGAGTGGATTGCCGATCCGATGAGTATCGTGATTGCGTACTCGAAAGCACCATTGCCGTTGAGCAGCACGATGATGCCCAGGATTGCTGCGATTATCCGCGAAACGGTGTCTGCGATGGCGACCTTTGTCATGTCCTCGCGGCCGTAAAGGATGCTAACGCCCATGCGTCCCGTGCTGAGCAGCAACATGGATGCTGTCGCTGCGTATATGACAGCTGCGGATTCGCCGCGTATCCCGCTGACTGACACGGCAATGACAACGACTGCTATGGCGATGCCTGCAGAGACCAGTCGGACGGTGAATGCTGTGTGAAACAGCGCCTGTGCGTCTTCTTTCTTGCGCGCGATTTCCCTGGTGAGCATCTGGCCCATACCGAGGCCGACGCCGATGGAGACCAGTGAGGCAAACGACTGGCCAAACTGGAGTTGACCGAGGCCGGCATCCCCGAGATAGCGGGGAACGAGCAGTACGAGAATGGTGGCGATGAGCCAATTGGCAACCTGTCTCGTCAACATGATCGCCGAATTC